>JASHYD010001110.1 GCA_030043175.1 Xanthobacteraceae bacterium
CGCGCCCAGCGCTACCGTGATGTGCTCGCCCTTGTCGGCAAGCGCTCGGTTGACGCGTTGCGCCGCATCGTCGACGCGCTCCGCGATCAGCTCGCTCACCATCGTGATGTCGTGGGACAGGTCGAGATGCACATTGGTGATGGCATGGCGAACCTGCTCGGCCTGACCGACCAGGGTCTCGCGTTGCTCCGCGAGGCCAGCGAGCAGATTGCGGATACGCTCTTCATTGTCGTTATATGCACGCTCCAGCGCAGCGACCTCGCCGTTGACGAGGGCTTCGAGTTCGGCCGCGCGCGCGAGGGCGCGTTCAACCCCGTCGCCCATCGCGGCGACTTCGCGGCGGATCGCCTGGCCGATCGTAACGATCGAATCGCGGGCGGCGATTTCGGGCTCAGCGAAACGCAGCGTCGCTGCCGCGAGGGAGCTCGAGACGATGCGCAGTTCGTTGGTGCGCGCCAGCATGTGGGCGAGCGCGAAGAAGAACACGATCGGCGCGCCGAATGCGCCGGCGAGGCCCGTCGCGGTTGGGGCCCAGCCGACGCTGTTGGAAATTTGGTTGAGCGGTTCGTCGAAACCATAGATCAGGGCCACGGCTGCAACGGCCCAGAGGGCGGTAAACAGGCTGGCGATGAGAAACGGCGCGCGCGAGGGCCGGCGCTGCAGCGATTGCAGGATCTGGCCGATGGATTGGCGGTCGTCGTTGGCTGCCCGCACGACGGGGCGGCTGCGGCGGTTTGGGGCGGGATCTGCCGCCAGCGCCTCGGTCGGCATCTCCCGCGCATCGGTCGACATCTCCCGCGCACCGTTTGGTGCGGCGGGTCGGCCGAATTCGTCCGGAGTGTCCATGGCGGGCGGCATTGCGGCCGAGGCGGCATCGAGTATCCATCTGATGCCGTGCTCGCGGCCGTCGGGCGTGTCCGGGACCCCTGAAAGCGCAGCGGCGGTCGGGTCTTCGCCCTTTCTCGAATAGGTCGCCATGGTTGGCTAGCCTCACAAACTATGCTGCACCGGCCAGCAGGCCGCAGTCGAACTGTCGCCTGCACCAGATGCAATGATTGATGTCTGTATCCGTGCCACCGGATGAGAGGCGCAAACACTCCCCCGCGCGCCCCTCGCCGAGTCTATTTTACTCGCGGCGCATTGAATACGAAACCAATTCTTCACCTCTTTTAATGGACATAATCAGACATTGGACACTGCTCGGCCATACTCAGGTGTTGGTGAACCAGCAGCCTGTCGGCAGGTCCTCGTCGCTCGCGCCAGCCAATCTGAAAGGATCACAGACCGTGATGTAGGGCAAACATCATAGCGGCGCCCCAAAAGCGTTTTCGCTTTTGGGGCGCCCTTTTCGGAAATGATGCGCGAGCGCATTGATTGCGAGCAAGCAGCCGTGGGACGCAACGGCTGTTTCAACGGTGAGCCCGCTACGCGGGCCAGAACGCGCGCTTGTCCGACTTGGCCCCAAAAATGTTCTCCAAGTCGGCAACGGCCGATTTCGGTGCGCCCTGGTTCCGCCAGGACCCCTCGACGGCAACCACAAGCCCGGGCAACTGCATCATCGTCACTTGAGCTTTGCCCGCACGCGAGCCCGCTAGGGGGCGCCGAGACGGGCGCGTCGGACGCATCCGGCGGGCCCCCCGTTGGCGGCGCAAATGGCAAAGACCCAGACAACGGCGCCAGCCGTCGCCTGTGGGGCCGACACCTGTCGCCTGTCCGAAACCGGCAGCCTCAGCGTCCAATCTGGCGCCGGCGTGGCCGGAGGGAAACGCGTAGGGGTGCGTCTCGACAATTGTTTGATTGCCGGCGCGACCATGGCCGAAGTCCGCCCCGGGACGGTCCGGCGAGACGCATGCGAGCCTGGCAAAGCTGCGCAATTATTGACCACTTCCTGCAACCAATCGCCGCTTGCATGGTTTTTAGGTTCACACTGGCGACCATGCAACGGAGATTGCGATGTTGAAAGCACTGATTGGACTGGTGACGGTCCTCTGCGTCGCAGGCGCGGCGTATGCGCAGGAGCCTTCCCACGCAGGACAGGCGGCAGGCGACGTGCACGCCTTGACCGATGCGCGAATTGGCCTTGTCAAGGCCGCCTTGCAACTGACCCCGGACCAGGCAAAGTTTTGGCCGCCGATAGAGCAGGCCATTCGCGAAAGCGCCCAAGGACGTGCGCAGCGGATTGCCGAGCTCAAACAACTGGCGGAACAGGCCGGTCGTCACGATTTTGATCCAGTTGCACTCATGCGCGGACGCGCCGCCAACTTGACTGAACGAGGCGACATCCTCAAGAAGCTCGCCGATGCATGGCAGCCGCTCTATCAGACTCTCAATCCCGATCAGAAGGAACGGCTGCGCCTGCTTGCCACGCATGTCGTTCGCGAAGTGAGAGAAGCCGTGCACGATCGTCGGCTGATGGAACTCGAAGAGGACGAAGCGGATTAGCAGCCGCCACACCCGAACGGCGACGGGTCACCCGCGGGGCCCGTCGCGAATGGCGATTTTTACTGGGCTTCTTTCATGTATTCTGCGGCCCGCATAACGATCTCGGGGGCGGTCGCGTAGACCCGGGCGATCAGAGCATCAGCCTCAGCGCCGGTGACCGGCCGCACGTCGAGACCCTGCCGATTGGCGTCAGCGCGGAATTCCGGATCCTGCATCGTGGCGTCGAAGGCGTGGCGCAGCGCGGCAAGACGTTCCGGCGGCAGGCCCGGCGGCGCCGCGAATGGGCGCGCCATCGTTTGGCGGGCGACGATCAGTTGCAGCACTCCCCGCTGCTCTGCGCTCACGGCGACATCGAGGGCCGTCGGCACGTCAGCAAGCTCTGGAATGCGCCGGTCGGAGAGCTGCAGCACCACCCGAATCTGCTTCGAGAGCCACAGCTCCCGGTTTCGGGTCGATAAGGTCGACCACGACCAGCCGCAGCGGCCATCGACCTCCTTGCGTTGAATGGCCAGCACCGTCTCGGCCGCGCTTTGATAGCCCAGTACGAGCTGCATCGGCAGATTGAACATCTTACGCAGCAGATTCGCAAAAACGTCACTGTCCGCGCCGGCACCGGTCGCCCCGATTTTATAGGGCTTCGTCTGCATGTCCGCCCACGAATCGATTCCCGCCTCCGAGCGGAATGCGCAGATGCCGATATCGTTGGAGACGCTGCCGAGCCAGCCGAATTTCGCCGGCATGAACCGCATGGCCTCGCCGCGCCCCAGCAGCGGGTCGAGGAAGATGCCACGGGCGAAGCCGCCGAACACCGTACCGTCTTTAGGCGCGACATTATAGAGGTAGTTCGCCGCCCGAATACTGCCGGCGCCCGGCATGTTCTGCACCACGACGGTGGGGTGGCCCGGAATGTGGCGGCTGAGGTGTCGGCCGAGCAAGCGGGCATAGTCGTCATAACCGCCGCCGCTTGCATAGCCGATCACGAGTTGCACGTTCTTGCCGGCGTAAAAATCGGAAACGTCATCGCACCGCGCTGGCCTGGGAGCGAAGGTCGCCGTGGTGCTCGCGGCGATGGCGAGAACCGTCAGAGCGAACCTGCCTCGGCTTCCGACCATGATGGCCTCCCTGCCGCGTTATTTGTCGAACGGCTTTTGATCAAAAGCAATGCGCATGTGCGGCGCTCGGCGAATCGGACTAAAAATCTGCCGATCGCAAACATGTCCGACGCGCCTCATGCCTGCATCAGATCGCCGGCAAATGCTTCTCTCCCTGCGCAATCGGTGTGCGACCGGCGTTGAGGACGAGAGCAATGAAGCCGTAATATCCCGCCGTACCGATCAACTCGATCAACATTCGTTCGCCGAACTGCTTCTTGGCGGCCGCGAAAGTCGCGTCGCTGATATCCTTGTCGCGCAGCAATTCCGTGACGAGATCATAGACCAGCGTCTCGTCGGGCGAGAGTTTGGCGGGCCGGGTGCCCATCTCGATCGCGTCCGCGACGGACGGATCCAATCCGGCCGCGATGGCATGCTTGCGATGGGCGTTCCATTCGTAATGCGCCGACCAGAACCGGGCCACCAAAAGAACCGCGAGCTCGCGCAGCGCACCCGGAACGATGCTCGCGAAGCGAACATAGTCGCCGAGATGCCGCACGCGGTCGGCAAGCTCAGGGCTGCGCAGCAGCGCATGGAACGGGCCGCGCAACCCGCCCCGCGGTCCGGTCGCTACCGCCTGCGCAACACGCTGCTGATCGAGGGTCATGTCGCGTTGGGATAGGGGCGTGAAACGCTGGGACATCGCAAGCTTTCCGTTGTCTGGGGGCCGAACCGGGCAGGCGAGCTTACGCCACTGCCAGCAGCAGGTCGACTAGCGCAGCATCCCTTAGCGCAAACGCCGTTGATGGCGTAAAAGGTACGCCCGACCGCGCCGCCATGCCGGCGCTTGTCGCGGACAGCAAGCAGGACGTCCACGGCCAGGACCGCGACATGACTCCGAATAGGTGGTTCGGTATGCTCGAAACGACGCCAGAGGGAATTGATTGCCGATGCCAAGCCTGCCTGACCAAATACCAGCAAATCGAAAGGGACGTCGTCCATGATCAAGCAGCGGATCAGCTACGTGCCTGTCGAAAGGATGGACAGCGAGATGCGCAGAGAAATGGAACGTTGCCAGCGCGAGGGCACTCCGCGGCCCGAGAATTCGGCCATTCGGGCGCATGTGCCCGCAGCGTTCTGGTTCTTCGCCAAGTCCTGGAACGACCTCTTCCGCAACGGCGTGCTGGACCATGCCATCAAGGAGCTATGCCGGCTTTATGTGTCGCGATCCGTCCAATGCGAATATTGCGGCAACCAGCGCTCCGTAAAAGCCACAGCGAGCGGCGCGCTGATCGAGGATCAGGTTTTGGACCTTCTCAACTTCGAGAATTCGACGAAATACGACGATCGCCAGAAGGCGGCCCTCTCTTATGCAGAGGCGATCGCGTGGCGACTTGAGACCGACGATGGCTTTTGGAATCGGCTCCATCGCCATTTCACCGAGCCGGAGCTGGTTGAGCTCGGCTGCATGATCGGCCTCACCCTGGGCCAGCAGAGCTGGCTGCGGCTCCTCAACATCGAGCGCCATCAAGTGCTGCCCGGAACCTCGGCCGCGATGGCGCCGGGCTACGAGAACGCGCGCAAGCTCGCGCAGGCCAAGGCCCTGGCCGACTATTGGGCGAAATCTCAATCACCGGCCCCCTCGCTGCCCTCGCCTGCAGGCGGGCGAGGGTAGGGCGGGTATTTCCCTTTGATCCCCTGGCTTGGCGCTGTGATCGCCGGGCCGCCCGGATGCCCCTTTTGCCGTGCGCAATTTCACGCCAAGATGATATCGAAGCGTGCATGGCGGTCTCGCGCACAGCGAGGCCGGCCCAAGAGCGTCGGCTGAAACCCATATAAATCATCAGCTTGGATTGACCACGGGGATTGGCATGCCCCTTGAATGGTTTTGAAGTCGTGCAAGCCCCTGCGCCGCCGCGGCGTTGGAAAAATCCACACTTTTACAAGCAGCGGCGGCACCTTTTTTCAAACCGGCGGCGCAAGTTCCTCGCGCCGAGCCCGGCAGGAGGCGGCAGGAGTGAAGGCGAAATGAACTCTGACCAAGTCGCTCTGATCCAGTACAGCTTTGCCAAGATCATGCCGACTGCCGAAGAGGCTGCGGCCTCGTTCTATGGCCGGCTGTTCGAGATCGCGCCCGACGTCGAGCAGCTATTCCACGGCGATGTGAAAGAGCAGGGCCGCAAGTTGCTGGCGACACTCGCAGTCATCGTCGGCAGTCTCACTGATCTTGCGACGGTTCTGCCGGTTGCGAGCGCGCTCGCCAGGAAGCATGTCGCCTATGGGGTCAGGGCGGAGCACTACGCGCCCGTCGGCGTAGCGTTGGTGTGGATGCTGGAACGCGGCCTTAAAGCGGAATGGACGTCCGACCTCGCGGCCGCCTGGACGAACGCCTACACCACCTTGTCCGAATACATGATCGACGAGGCCTATGGTCGCCGCGAGGCGGCAGAGTAAGTTTGGCCCGCTGCCGGGCGGAGCTTTGTTGGCCGCCCCTGAACGCGTCATCACCGCGCCATCCCGGTAGGCATCGCATGGAGTCAAATGCCGGCGCGTCGGATCGCCGACGGAATTGCCGGTAGCGTGGCCCTCGTTCGTGCTACCCTCGCCCGATGATCGATTCTGACGTCATCGTCCTCGGAGCCGGCGCCGCCGGCCTCGGAGCGGCGCGGCGGCTCGCAGCGGCGCGGGTCCCGGTCCGCATCATCGAAGCACGCAATCGCGTGGGCGGACGCGCCTGGACGGCGCGCAGTCCTGGAGGACTGCCGATCGAACTTGGCTGCGCTTGGTTGCACTCGGCCGACAAGAACGAGCTGTGCGCCCTCGCGCTCCAATCCGGCCTCACCATCGACAAGACCCGCCCGCCTTGGCGCACCCAGATCAATGACGTCGGTTTCGGACCGGCCGCCCAGGCAGAATTTCGTGGCGCGCTTGCGCGCCTGTTCGCTCGACTCGACGAGGCAGGACAGGCCGAAGGCGATCGGCCCGCAGATTGTCTGCTCGATCCCGGCAATCGCTGGAATGCGCTGCTCAATGGCACCAGCACCTATATGAACGGGGTCGAGCTTGATCAGGTTTCGGTGCGCGATTTCTGGCGCTATCACGACACCGGCGTGAACTGGCGCATCGTTGAGGGCTACGGCTCGTTGATGGAAGCGCTGGCATCGGGGCAAGACATCATGCTTGAATGCCCAGCGACGCTGATCGATCACTCAGGTACGCAAGTGCGCATCGAGACGCCGCGCGGCGATTTGCGCGGGTGCGCGGTGATCGTCACGGTGCCGACCGATGTTCTGTGCGCCGGCGACTTGCGGTTTCATCCCGCGCTGCCGGATAAAATCGCGGCGGCGGCAATGCTGCCGCTCGGCCTCGCTGATAAGCTCTATCTCGGGCTCGACGGGGCTGCGGAGTTTCCACAGGATTCGCATCTTTACGGCGCTCTCGACAGCGCGCGCACCGCAAGCTACCACGTGCGGCCGTTCGGACGCCCGCTGATCGAGGTCTATTTCGGCGGCCGGTTCGCCCGCGAGCTCGAGGCGGCGGGAGAAGCCGCATTCGCAAGCTTTGCGATCGGTCAGCTAGCTTCGCTGCTCGGTGAAGGCGTGCGCAAACGCCTGCATCCGATTGCCGCGACCGCCTGGGGACGCGATCCCTTTGCGCGCGGCTCCTACTCGCATGCCATGCCCGGCCACGCGGACGGCCGCAGCGTCCTTGCGGCGCCGGTTGGCGATCGGCTGTTTTTTGCCGGCGAGGCCTGCATGGTCCACGATTTCTCGACCGCCCACGGCGCTTACCGCAGCGGAGTTGCGGCCGCCGATGCCGTCATAGCGGCGCGGCGGCGCGAGTGACGCTGCGACCTCACCCCCCGTTATGCCGGTGATAGACGTCATCGAGCCGCACGATGTCATCCTCGCCCAGATAGCTGCCCACCTGCACCTCGATCAACTCCAACGGGATTTTTCCCGGATTGGCGAGGCGATGGACTGCACCGATCGGCACGTAGACCGATTCATTTTCGTGGACCAGCCGCACCTCGTCGCCGACCGTGACCTCGGCGACGCCACGCACCACGACCCAATGTTCCGAGCGGTGGAAGTGCTTCTGTAACGACAGCCTGCCGCCCGAGTGGACGCAGATTCGCTTGACCTGGTAGCGGGCACCGAGGTCCGCGGTCTGGTAGAAACCCCAGGGCCGGTAAACGCGCCGGTGCTCCAGCGCCTCGTTGCGGTTGCGGGCCTTTAATCGCTCGACCAGTTCCTTGACGCGCTCCGCCTCGCGCTTGGCGGCAACCAGCACTGCGTCGGCAGTCGCCACCACTATGATGTCGTTAACGCCGACCACCGTGGTCAAAACGGTCTCTTCGGAGCGAATCAGGCTATTGTTGGTATTGAGGACTTCGGCCGGTCCTTCGATCACGTTGCCGGCGGCATCGCGATCCTGCACGTCCCACACGGATTTCCAGTTGCCGATATCGGACCAGCGAAAGCTGACCGGCAGCACGGCCGCGCGCTCGGTGCGCTCCATAACCGCGTAGTCGATCGATTTGCGCGGGGCCTTCGCGAATGGAGCTTCGCAGAGTCGGTAGAAATCAAGATCAGCGACCAGATGGTCCACTGCGCCCTTGGCGGCTGTCACGATCTCCGGCTCGAAACGGATCAGTTCGCGCAGCATGACGTCGGCGCGAAACACGAAGTTTCCGCTGTTCCAGAGGTAGCCCTGCTTGACGTAATCGGCCGCGGTCGCCTCGTCGGGCTTTTCGATGAACGCCGCAACGTCGCGCACCGCGCTGCCGTTGGCAGGCGGTTTTGCCCTGATGTAGCCGTAGCTCGTGGCCGGATAGGTGGGTTCGACCCCGAAGGTCACGATCGAGCCAGCTGCCGCAGCCGGCGCGGCGGCGCGGCAGGCCGCTGCAAACGCATCTGTATCCGGAATCAGGTGATCGGCGGCTACTACCAGCAGAATCGCGTTGGCATCGTTCTTGACGGCAAATTCGGCCGCGGCCGCAATGGCGGCAGCCGAATCCCGACGCAGCGGCTCCAAAATGATCGTCGCAACGACGCCGCGCGCCCGCGTCTGTTCGGCCACCACGAAGCGGAAATCCGCGTTGCTGACGATGATCGGGGTTGCGAACAGTGGGTTGCCGGTGACCCTGTCGAGCACCTGCTGGAACGTCGTAAGGCTGCCGAACAGCGGCACGAAATGCTTTGGCATCTTTTCGCGCGATACCGGCCAGAGCCGCGTTCCGGCGCCTCCGCACAGGATCACCGGGGTGAGGCGTTGATCGATCATCGATATTTCATCTCAAAGGAGTCATCGAACGAACTGAGCGTGCAAAAACGGCTTGTCACGCTTGCCCAGCCCGTCAGTGAAAATGGGCTATCGTCCCGCGCCGACGAGGTAGCGCAAGTTGAGCCGTCGGGCAACAGCCTGTCGCTTCGGGACCGCACCATAACGTGCCGATTAACGATAAACGCTGACCGCTGGGTCGGCATCTACGCGGATGCGCACTCATCGCCGGTCACGTGAGATCGTTTCGACGACCAAAAAGCGCGACGTGCCCCGGCATTCATGCCGGCGGGTTGGAGCGCATCGATGATGACGGCTGAAATCGGCTGTAAAGCTTCAGCTGGTCCAAAACCGAGAGCTCGTTTTCGATCCGGCGGTCGTCGCCGGGCTTGCGGTGATGCCGATTGTGACAGCACGAGCAAGCACAACCGGGTGGCCCCGACACCTCTGCCGCGACCCGGCGGAACGGCAACTTTCCATGACTCGAATCCTATCAACCGCCGTGCAGCCGGTCCGGCGGGGTGTTGGCACCGAAATAGTGTCACGCTAATGAGGACATGCTCGAATGAAGTTAGAAACACGGATGCTGAAGCCGACAGCGGCTTTCGGTGCACGACAGAACAGGGAAAGCGTCCTCATGTCCAGAATTCGTCATATCGCCATCATCGTTCCTGATGCCGAGGAGGCAGCGAAGTTCTACGAAAAGGCGCTCGGATTGAATCGCGTCGGCACCGCGCGCCGTGGCATCTACCTGTCGGATGGCGTCGTCAACATCGCGCTGCTCAAGAAGGAGCACGAAAACGAGAAGCTCGGCCTTTACCATTTTGGCGTATGGGTCGACGACCTCGATGCGGCCGAGAAGCAGGTGGTCGATGCGGGCGGTACCTATCTCACCGGCCGGCCGACATCGCCGAATTCGTTCTACGAAGCGAAATACCAGGACCCCAATGGCGTCGTATTTGACCTCACCCATGCCGGCTGGGCGGGCGCAACCAAGGATGTCGTCGCAAAACCCTAGTCGCTCGCTGCTGCTCGTCTTAGCAGTTGGCCACCGTGAAAAAGCGATGACAGCGGATTCGCGCCGACCTAAGGATGGTGGCGCCCGTTGGAGTCGCTTGCTTGCCGGCGGACGAATGAACGGTCGGTGGCGCCGTCGCCCATCGGCTGTTGCCAATGGGAGGTTCTTTAGTGCCGATCAAATCCGAGATCGGCTGCCCAGACCGGGCGACCCGCCGGCTCGCCGCTGCACGGACCGGGCGCGATCAGACAGCCGTCGTTGATTTATGAGTCATCCGTCTCAGCGTGTCATTGTCATCGGGGCCGGTCCGGTCGGCCTTTGCTTGTCGCTGGCGCTCGCCCAGGAGGGCGTGCCGGTTACCGTCATCGAAGCGCTGGGGGAAGACAATTTCCTCGAGCAGGTGCCGCGGGCCGGCACCAATCATCCGGCCACACTAGAGATGTACGATCGGATCGGGCTTTACCGCAGGCTCGAGCCGCGCGGCATCATCGCGCCGGTGTTTCATTATTGGGATCGCGCGGCCAACGAATTGATCGCGGCGTTCGACCACATCCATCTCAAAGACGATACTCGCTTTCCCTACGTGCTCCAGTGCGAGCGCATCAAGATCGTCGAGGAAGCGCTCAAGATGGCGAAGGCGCATTCTGAGATCGACGTGCGCCTGTCGACCAGCTTCACGCATTTCGCGCAGAATGGTTCGGGCGTCGTCGCGCATGTCGTCAACGCAGCCGGCGAGAGCGAAAGCATCGCGGGCGTCTACCTGGTCAGCGCCGAGGGTGCGCGCAGCGTGGTGCGCAAAGACCTCGACATCGAGTTTGAGGGCTTCACCTATTCGGACCTCACCTTGAACATTGAGGTCGCCTACGACTTCCGCCGCCACGGCTATGCCGAGCGCAACTACATTTCGGACCCGGTCGAATGGTCAAACCTGTTCCATTGGAAGGGTCCGCCCGATCGCTGGCGCGTGCATTTCCCGGTAGCTTCTACCGAGGACGAGAAGGCCGTTTGCCGTCCTGAGGCTCTGCAGGCGCGCCTCCAACGCTTCCTGCCGACTGGCCGGGACTTTGATATCGTGGCCACCAATCTCTACACCGTGCACCAGCGGGTGGCGAAGAAGTTTCGGGTCGGCCGGGCAATCCTGGCGGGTGACGCCGCCCATGTGAACAGCCCGATCGGGGCCATGGGAATGAACAGCGGCGTCCACGACGCTTTCAACCTCGCTGACAAGCTCATCAACATCTTGCGTGGCAAACAAGGCGAGGAAATTCTCGACCGCTACGAACGGCAGCGGCGTCACGTCGCGATTCAACACACCCAGGCGCAAACCATGCGAAACAAGCGGCTGCTCGCCGAGAGGGACCCGGCGGTGCGCAAACGCAATCAAGACGAGTTGCGCCGCACCGCCGAGAACCCGGCGCGGGCGCGGGCATTCCTGCTGCGCGCTTCGCTCATCGACAGCCTGCGCGAGGCGGAACAGATCGGATAACATGCTTTCGCCACCCGCAACCAACTGCCGGCGCGCGGCGCGATTCGTGTGTCGGGGTGTACGGGCCGCAGCAGCGTACTGCGAAAAGCCGGCATCCGGGGCAGCATTGCTTCCTTCCCGGCTACCGGTCGTCATCATTCTACAGTCGCGGAGAAGAGGCCAGGACTCGGCGCGATCAGCCGGCCTTGTCGCGACGCGCATCTACCCCCGTCCATTATTATGCGTTTATGCGCTGGCGTGACCAGCCGGCTTCGAATAGGCTCTCACCAACATTCGGGAGGACCGGCCATGGCCGCGAGTAGCACAAAGCTGTTGATTGCCGGCATCATCGGCGCGGTGGCCGGCGCTGCCGTCGTCGCCACCGCAGCGCCGGAATTCAACACTCGCGGTAACCGCTTCAGGCCGCTGAGCTACGGCGAACTTACCGCCGAGCAGCGGGCTTATGCGGACCGGGAGATCGCGGCGGGCCGCAAGCCGGAGACCGGCCCGTTCAATATCTATCTGCGCACTCCAGAAATGGCGGAATTGTCGCGACCGTTGAGTGATTACTTGCGCTTCAAGGCGCCGACGCCCCGCAAGCTCAAGGAAATCGCCATCATGCTGACGGCCCGGTACTGGGGCGGGCAGTACGTATGGTATTCGCACCGCCAGCAGGCGCTCGATGCCGGCCTGACCCCGGCTTTCATTGCCGCCCTCGCGGCCGGCGAACGGCCGGCCAGCATGTCCGCGGACGAAGCCACGACCTATGACTTCGTCACCCAGCTTCTCACCACCCGGCAGGCGAGCGATACCAATTTCCGGGCCATGACGGCGCTCGTCGGCGAACGCGGCATCGTCGAATTGGTCGCCCTGATGGGCCAATATACCGGTCTTACCTTGCTATTCGTGGTCGACCGCTACCCGGTGCCGGCGGGCGCGCCGGACGAAGTCAACAGGCCGATGTGACGATTGGAGGAAGCATGATGAGGAATGGGTTGCCGCCCGCGGGCATCGCCGGTGCCCTGGCTGCGCTGGTCATCTGGTTCGCAATGCCCGCGCAGGCGGCTGAAATCACCGTCTTGGCCGGCATGGGCGTGATATCTGGCGTAAGCGACCTTGCGCCGGCCTACGAAAAGCTGACCGGCCATACCGTCACGGTGAAATTCGAGCAGGCCGCCGCCTTGAACGCGATGATCAATTCCGGCGCGCAGGCCGACATTGCCGCGCTGCAACCCGAGCAGGTCGACAACTTCATCAAGCAGGGCAAGATGGTGCCCGGCACCAAGACTAATTTCGCACAAGCTGGCGTGGGCGTTGCTGTCAAGACGGGGAGCCCGAGACCCGACATCAGCACCGCAGAGGCATTTAAAAGCGCAATGATCAGCGCCAAGTCGATTGGCTATTCGCAGGCTGGCAGCGGCCTCATCGCCGCGAAGGTGATGGAGCAGCTCGGCATTGCCGACCAGTTAAAGCCCAAGACCAAGTTCATCAACGGACTTCCGGTCGCCGAAGCGGTGGCGAAAGGCGAGGTTGAAATCGGGCTGCAGCAGATCAACGTCATCATCCCGGTCGAAGGCGCAGACTACATCGGCCCGCTGCCGAAGGAGTTGCAGGACACGGTCCGGTTCTCTGGCGGCGTACTGACGGTATCGAAGCAAAAGGAGCTGGCGCGAGCTTTCCTCAATTTCATCGTCTCTGCTGATGCCGGCCCCCTGCTGCGGCGAAGCGCGATGGAGCCCTGGCATTGAATCAAAGAGGGACGCTATGGGTCAGCGAAACTTCATCGCCGCCGGTGTTTTTGCGGCCCTATTGGCCGCCTCAACGGTAGCCCAAGCCTTCGACGATGCACAATACCCCGATCTCAGCGGCCAGTGGGTCGCGGTTCGCCTTCCGGGAGTCAGAGGCCAACCGGCCTTTGATCCGACCAAGCCTTGGGGCCTCGGACAACAAGCTCCGCTGACACCCGAGTACCAGAAGGTTCTGGAAGCAAGCATCGCGGATCAAGCGAGCGGCGGTCAGGGCAATTGGCACACCGGCGCCGAGTGCCTGCCGCCCGGCATGCCGGCGATGATGACGCTCTACCGGCCGATGGAGATCGTCGTGCTGCCGGAAACGACCTATATCCTGGTCGATCATGTGATCGACTCCCATCGGCGGATCTACACCGATGGCCGCGATTGGCCGAACACCGTCGAGCCGAGCTTCATGGGCTATTCGATCGGCAAATGGATCGATGAGAAGGGCGACGGCAAATTCACGGTGTTGGAGGTCGAGACTCGTCACTTTAAGGGGCCACGCCCGCTTGATCCGGCCGGCATGCCGACCCATACGGATAACCAGTCGATCGTCAAGGAGCGCCTGTTCCTCGACAGGGACAATCCCGCGCTGCTGCACGACGAGATCACCCTGGAGGATCATGCCTTTACGCGTCCGTGGACCGTGCTCAAGACGTACCGCCGCACGCCAAACCGATCCCCGGATTGGCCCGAAGACGCTTGCTCCAGCGACAACGAGCTGATCAAGATCGGTAGCGAGACCTATTATCGGGGCGCCGACGGCAACCTGATGCCCACACGCAAGGACCAACCGCCCCCCGATTTGCGCTATTTCACGACATCGCGGAAATAGAGGCGAGCTCCGGTCACGCTGAATTCACTTATCTGCGCCGAGCGGACGCCGATGCAAGTCGGCGGGGGAATGCGCGCGCGACTTGATCTATGCTTTCCTTGGACAAGTTCGTTGCGTGCCGATGCCAGTCTGAAGGCATCGCAGATCGCGATGTCGGGATGCCCCTTGGAACTATGGCCGGCCCCGTTGCCGAATATCAGAGCGGAATCGCATCGACCCGCAGTACCGCCAATGGCCGACCCGGTCCGGCTGGAATGGACGGGTCAGGATGGCCCGCGCGCTGCTGATATGGGTAACGCCATCGACGCCAAAGGGGCGATCGGGATACCTAAGCGGCGGAGGCGACCACAAGGATCGCCCCCGCAGCCGGGATAGTTCCGGGATAGTTGGCGGCAGCCGCGGGAGGAAGCCACAGGTTCGATTACGGCACGAGCCCGTCGCGGCCGACATTGATACGAGCGGCGGAAAAAGTTCCATCCGGCTTCTTGGTCGCGGCCGCAATGTTGATGGCGGCGCCTGGCTTGAGCTCGCTCTTGTCGCCGACTTCATATCGAACGATCGGAACGGTCGGCCCGACGATGATCTTCTTCTCCCCGTCCTTGTATTTCACGGTGATCACCGGACCGTCGACGCTGCTCATCGACTCGGCGAAGACGTGCACCTCGACCGCCTTCTGGGTACCGTCCGGTTGCGGCATCGCGCCACTGCCGATGTAGGAGCCTTCCTTGATGTCAGCGACTGACGCTTTCAATACGCCGACCACGACAGCATTGTCGGTGAGCGCCACAGTCACGGGGACACCGCCACTCGAGGATTTGATCAGAGCAGCGTATTGCCGTCGACCTTCTCGATCATGCCGCGCACGCGCTGCGCTTGCTGCGCTTGCTGCGCCGAGGCGACAGTGACCAAGGCCGCTGTGACGAATGCGGCGGTGGTCAAAATCCGCATCGTGTTCATGTGAATCCTCCCAAGGATGTTAGCGCGCGCGGAGAATACACCGGCCGAAAGCCAAAGCGAAGGCGCCTTTCCTGATGGACCATTCGCTGCTCGCCCAACCGCGGTTGAACGCGACAAAACAAGATAAATCAGCCGCCGCTGATGGGGACCGTGATGAATTTGATTCCATCGGCTGATTTCAAGCGCATCAGCATGCTGTGTTTGCCGGCTTTTTGCGCCGCCTCGATCGCGTTGCGTAGGTCGATCGCGGCCGCGACTTTCTTGTCCGCAGCCTGAAGAATGACGTCACCCGTTTCTAGCCCCAGTTCGGCCGCTGCTCCGCCCGGGTCGACGCTGGTAACGACGACGCCGTCGGCCGCCCGCGCCACGGAAATGCCCAGCCGCGGTAAGCTGGTGCCCTTCTGCTTGGGCGCTTCGCGGGACGCGTTCGCCTCGCGCTGATCCGGCAGGTTGCCCAACATCACCGTGAAAGTCTTGTTCTGCCCTTTTCGAACCACGACGACTGTGGCGGTGGTCCCCGGCACGAGGTTACTGATGGTCCTCGCAGCCTCGCGAGAGTCGCGGGCCTCCTTGCCGTTCACCGACACGATCACGTCACCCGATTCGATGCCTGCCTTTGCGGCCGGCGCGCCTGGCTGCGGCTCCGCGACCAGCGCGCCGCGGGCCGCTGTGAGCCCGAGGTTTTCCGCAAGGTCCGCTGTCACGTCCTGAATCTGCACGCCGATCCAGCCGCGTGTGACCTTCCCCTTGTCCTTGAGCTGTGCGACCACCGCTTTCACGGTGTCGGCCGGAATCGCAAATGCAATGCCGACCGACCCCCCCGTGGGCGAAACAATTGCGGTGTTGACGCCGATCACGTTGCCATCCACGTCGAAAGTAGGCCCGCCGGAATTCCCACGATTGACCGGCGCATCTATTTGGACGAAGTCGTCATATGGCCCTGCACCGATGTCGCGGCCGCGGGCCGACACGATTCCGGCCGTGACCGTCCCGCCGAGGCCGAACGGATTGCCGACGGCGATGATCCAATCGCCAACCCGCGGGCTGGTGTCAGCGAAGGTCACAAAAGGAAGATTGCCGGCGCTTTCGACTTTGACCAGGGCGACATCGGATTGCTGATCGGCACCGATCACCTTTGCGGTAAAGACATGGCCATCGTCCGTCGTGACTTCGACGGTGTTTGCCTTTTCGACGACGTGGAAATTGGTCACCGCATAGCCGTCCGCGGAAATGAAAAAGCCAGAGCCCTGCCCAGTGAGCACGCTGCGGCTGCGTGTGGACGAATCCTTGGAGAGCCGGGAAATTTCCTTGCCGCGCCTGCCCGCCTCAATTCTCACTCGCACCGAGATTACGGCGGGCTTCACCTTGTCCACCACGTCAGCAAAACCCACCGGCCGTGGGCGAATCTCGGCCTGCGACCCCCAATCCGATCGCGACGCGAGAAGCGCCCCGGCAAACAGCGCCGCCGCGACGACCAGCGGCATACCGAATCTCGGCGCAGCCCGTTTGGGGGCAGGCGCCCAGTCATCGATTTCGGTCGAAATGCGGGCCGGAGCTTCAGCCATATCGGCCTCCTTGACTGCCAACAGCGGATCCGCCAGTGCGCCGTCCAGCGGCGTGTCGATCGTTTGAACCATCATATGCTCCCCGACCGCACCGACCGCAATGCCTCCCTGAACACGCGGTCGCGCGTTCTTGCGCCTTCGCCAAGCCCTGACTAGCTCTCAGGGGAGGAGGCCGTCTGGCGTTGTCGGTGTCCGTCACCGGCAAGAGCACCAAACCCGCCCTGCTCTGTCAGGCTGAAACCAGAGATTGGGAGACCTAGCATGCAAACCCCGGTCGAGATCGACTTTCATGGCCTTAAGGCAAACGAGCGGTTGCGCGCCTGCGTTACGAAGAATATTTCGACATTGGAGCGGCGGTTCGGCCGCATCACCGCGTGCCGGGTCGTGATCAAGGCGCCGAGCGAGCGGCATCGCACCGGCGGCGCCTGCGAAGTCGCGATCCGACTCTCGCTACCCCAAGGCCGGCAAGTTGACATCGCCCGCGCCGAAAGGGCCGAAAAAGCTGACGATCGCCTCGCCGACCCGATGGTGGCCATCAATGCGGCGTTCAAGCGCGCGCGACGGCGGCTGCAGGACCAGGCGCGGCGCATGCAGGGCCTGGTCAAATCCCATGATGGCCCGCCGGTCGCGACCGTGAAACGCTTTGACGCCGCCACCGGTTTCGGCTTCCTCGAAACGCAGGACGGCCGCGAGATCTACTTTCACAAGAACAGCGTACGTGATGGTAGCCCCGGACAGTTTTCGCCTGGCACGCGTGTCACGTTTTGCGAGGAGATGGGCACCAAGGGACCGCAGGCGAGCACCGTAAAGGTGCTCGGCAAACACGGCCTGCGTTGAGGGCGACGGTGAGTCGGCCGCGCCGTCACAAGACCGCGCGGCAACGACCAAAAAGCGAGGGCGCAGCTTCGCGGTTCGGACCTGACGGTCCTGGCGCCCTCCCGCTCATCCGGCCAAATGTCGCTCAATCTCGTAGACCGGATGTTTGGTAAAGTCTTTGTCGACCTCTGCCATCACGCGCGCCTTCACATCGCCGTGGAGGGCGTGGCGCAATTCGGCCAAAATGCGCGGCGGCGCCGCAATGATCACCGCCTTCACCTTGCGGTCGCGGACCAGTTTCTCGAACGCATCGGCAACCATACGGGCAAAGCGATGCTCTTCGAGCTCATGCCAATCGGTTGGTTCTACCGCGCTGCGTCGGTTCGGGGCCGTTGGACCTGCGAATAGCCGGCCCGGCTTGTCGCTCCCCTGGTCGCGGGTTGCAGGGTTTTGGTCAACGAACACCTGCTCCGTTTTCAGGTCGGGGAATTTCTCGTCGCCGGCATTGCGCAGAAACAGCGCCTTGCGGCCGTCGCCGACGAAAACGATGGTATCGTGCGGGATGCTGATTTTGTTGCTCATAAGCCCTCGACGGCTTGCCTCTTGGCCTCATAAGAATGGAAAATATGCAAAGCTCGTTGATGTTCCGTAAAAGTGGCAAAGAAATAAAGCGGGCGCCGATGGCGTGGGCAAAGAGAGGGGAACGGTCGAGATGCGCATGCTTAAGATCGGCAACGTGACCATCACCAGTATTATCGAGCGCGACGGGCCATGGCGCCGGCCCGAAGATATGTTTCCAGCCTATGACCCCGACATCGGACGGCGGCATCTTGCCGAACTCGATCGGGAGGTGTTCGACCCGGTATCGGGGCGTCTGGTGATCACCTACCAGACATATGTCGTGCGCACGCCGCAGCACACGATTTTGGTGGATACCTGCACAGGGGAGGACAAGGGCTATGCCGCGCCGATGGACTTCCCCAAGCAACCTTGGCTCGATGGATTCCGCGCCGCCGGGCTCAGGTTTGATCAGATCGACTACGTGTTTTGCACCCACCTGCACATTGATCATTGCGGCTGGAACACCGTCCTGCGCGACGGTCGATGGACACCAACTTTCCCGAGCGCGAAATACATATTCCATAAACGCGAATACGACGCATGGGAGGAGGCGACAAAACGTGGCGACACGCCGCCCGGCAATGTCTGGCGCTACAACTGCGAGCCGGTGGTCGCAGCCGGAAAGGCACTTCTGGTAGACGACGATTTTCAATTGGACGATATGCTATCGCTCAGCCCCACGCCCGGGCACTCGCCGTGCCATTGCTGCGTCAATATTCGCTCCGGCGGACAACGCGCTGTCATCACCGGAGATTTGATGCACCATGCTTTGCAGTGCCGCGAACCGGACTGGTCGACGATCTTTGATTGGGACGCCGTTCAGGCAGCGCACTCGCGCCGGCAATTCCTCGGCGAGGTCGCCGGGACCGATATTTTGGTGCTGCCGATCCATTTCCCCCACCCCACCACCGGCCGCATCGAAGCCGACGGAGACCGGTTCCACTACAGGTTCGTTCGCGATCAATCGCCGTGACTTTAATGCCGCCGACCCGGCCGATATCAGCTCTCTGTCCGCAATGCTCGCCGGAAACAAAGATGTCGCGCGGCTCGCCGACGAACGGATCATGCCGCAATGCGCCGAACATTTATGTGCGTTGCACAAATTTTCCTTGACTCTTGCTCAGATCGATCCGGAAATGGGCAAGTGGGGACCGGGCGTGTGAGAGTGATCTGTGTCTTTCAAGAGCCTTATCCGATCGAATCTGCCGAGTTTTCTGCTTCCCTGCCCTTGCTGCGGACATCGCATGACAATCACTGCGATCACACCGGCACGGTCCAACGGCAGTGCGGAATCCGGCAGCCTGGAGGACATCACCCATGGTTGCGCGCAGTGCGGTACGACGCTGACGCGCACGGTGCGGCCGCTTGCCGAAGGCGACCAGGACACAGCATTGCGCGCTTAAGGGCCAGGCCCTCGCGCGCGGAAAACCGATCCGTCTTCATTGGCAATTCAAGGATGACGCTTGCGGTGTGCTGGCGCGGCACAGCTCAAGAAACTACGAGGAGGTTGCACGTCTTCAAGCGGCGTGTAGGAAATCGCCCTTCCGGGCGATGCGCTCCAAACCCCGGCATGAATGGTTGCGCTTTTTGGTCGCAAGACCACTGAAAACCGAAGGTTCGCGCTAGCGGCTCTTTCACAGGCACTGCGGCTGGAATCAACGGCCTGGAGCCTCTAAGCGAGGCGCATCGTCTCAAGCGCGGCGCGACCAAACGGGCCGTAGGGATTGTTCAAGGTCTCGCCGACCTCGAAATGGTTGTAGTTTTCGGCCACGATCATCCGGACGGGCTTGCCGGCGGCCTTGAGGGCGGCGGCAAACTCTCTGGTCTGGCGTTGGAATTCTGGCGTTTCCAGGGTGCCATAAAGCAAAGTCACCGGGCAATCGATGCGATCGAGATGACGCTGCGCGCTGAGCGCGTCCTCGGTGGCATCGGTGAAGTTCACATATTGCGACCGCTTCGACAGGCGCGGCGCCTTGAGATCGTACATGCCGGAACAGAGCGTTGCGCCCTTCACGGTATCGCGCGGCAAGCCGAAATCCTTCTCCCAGTCGGTGATCAAGACGCAGCCGCCGAGATGTGCGCCGGAGGAATGGCCAGTGATGTAGATACGGTCGGGATCGCCGCCAAAGCTCGCGCCATTGCGGGCCGCCCAGGCCACGCCGCGGCGCACCTGTTCGACCATCGGCATCAGGTCGCCGCCGCTCTCGATCACGTCAACGAAATCGAGCGCCAAGAAATGCGCCCCGGCACGCACGAACGTCTCCGCCCCATAGGCGGAGTTCTTGGCCTGACCGCCACGCCAGGCGCCGCCATGAATAAATACCGCTATCGGCCCATTCGACTTGCGTGTCGGATAAATGTCGAGCATCTCGTGCGGCATCACCCCGTACGCGACCCGCCTTGGGGCACCAAGACGGGCGCGCACAAGCTCGCTTTCACTCGCGCGGCGCCTGTTGAGCTGATCGCGATTCGGCGCGTAGACCGATTGGTCATAAGCGTCATCGAGCTCCATCTGATCCATGTCGAGCCAGACCCGGGGCCCCTTGGCCCGAGGCGCGGCCTCATGGGCAGCGGCGCCGGTCGAAACCGCGGTAGCGGCAGCCGCGCCTATGACGGGGCGGCGGCTCATTCACGCTCCTGCGCTGGGATTGCATTCACCCGGCGGCACCTCTCCTTCCAGGCAACTCGATTTTCCAAGCATTTTAGCACGCTGAGGTCAAATTGGAGCGCGCAACGGGGATTGTTGATCAGCTGACCCTGATTGCCGCTAGAGGTCCGCACCGTTCCCTGTGTGGCCGGTGTAAAGCCATGCAGGCGGTTGCTCCCAACCGATCGCCAGCCTCCGGGCGAGCTGCGCGCTTCCTGACCGATCGTTGCGCATTGCGGCCGCAACTGCCTCCTTGCGCGCCGCAAGGGCGCAAGCCTATCCTTCAATTCAAGGCGGAGACGCCGCAGGTTTCGGGCGTCGCACACAACCCGGTTGCTCTGGCGCACTGCAGGGCAAGAGGAGACCATCATGCACGGGAGGTTCTCAAGTTCGATGATCACGGCCGCCATCGGCGTGGCGGCTGCTGGTGCGATCATTTCGCATTCCATCACCCGGACCGCAGCTCAGACTCCGCCCCGGCCAGCGGGCGAGCGTCCGGCGGCGGCAGGGTCAGCCTCGGCCTTGAAAACGCCGTGGGGGGAACCCGATCTGCAGGGAATCTGGACCGACGAATTTGATACGCCGTTACAGCGCCCTGTCAAATTTGCGAACCAAGAATTCTTCACCGAAACGCAACGGGAAGAATTGGACAGACAGCGAGGCACGCTTTTCGGCAGTGACCCGCGCCAAAACCGCGGGAGCGCGATTGACGTCGGCGGCGCCTACAACACCGCGTTCTTGACCGTGAAGCACGCGGGCGCGCGCACGTCGTTGGTGGTCGATCCGCCCGATGGCCGGATTCCGCCCCTGACGACGCAGGCGCAGAGGGCCGCGGCCGCCGATCGGGAATTCCGCCTCGCTCTGTTGCAATCTACGGATGCATGCAAGAACAAAGAGCCGGCCTGCGCCGGAGGCAAGTACGATCCGACGCCCTCGCCACGGTTCGCCGAACTTCCTCCACGTTACCACACGGGCAACTTTGTGCGCTTCAATCGCAGCGACGGTCCCGAGGATGACGGGTTGGCGGACCGCTGCCTGCATAGTGGACTGCCCGAGTTTGGCAGCTTGTTCGGCGGCAGCTTTCGTCGAATCGTGCAGACCCCCGGCGGCATCACAATGTTCTACGACATGAATCAAGGTCAGGGGTGGCAACGCAACATCGTCATGAATGGCAGCCCCCACTTGCCGGCCAACATCCGCCAGTGGTTCGGCGACTCGCGCGGCCATTGGGAGGGCAACACGCTTGTGATCGACGTGACCAACTTCAGTCCGAAGACCGATTTCTTTGGCTCGCGCGAGAACCTGCATCTGATTGAGCGCTGGACACGGACCGGGTCAACCAGCCTCCAGTACGAGGTCACGATCGAAGACCCGACGGTATGGACCAGGCCCTGGACCGCCAAGCAGGAGTTCACCAAGCAGAACGACGAGGAGGATCGAATTTATTACGAACCGCGCTGCATCGAAGGAAATTATGGCTTACCGGGGCTGCTGCATGGGCGGCGCGCGGAAGAGCGCGCGTTTGCGGAAGGACGGGGTCCCGACCCGAGAACCATGGACAGCGTGGGCGCTGTGTTATCCGTCCAACAGGACCCGTTGCAGTAGGCCGAGCAGTTTCCCGATTGCAATAGAGGGCGGGCGCGAGTGGCCCGAGGCTGACGGCTTATCGCCACAAACAAAGGACCTCTGCGCCAAAGAAAACTGTCGTGAAGGCAATCAATCGGGCAGGCGATGGAAATTGCGTGCCCTAAAAAAAGGATTCGCAATTCTCATCAGGTCTGCGCAACATTATCCAACTACCGATGGCAGTTTTGGTTTTCCGCGGCGGCTGAGAGAGGTTTGCCCGAGCCGGGAAACCGCGATTTCAAAATCGTCGGCAGCTGCGCAAATAGCGGCGGTATCTTAAAAAGCGAACTCGCGCCATGGATCAGCAACTCGGTTTCCCCGGAAAATCGCGGGCAACGCGCACGGAGGGAACATGCGATGCCCTGCTCCTCGCCCCAGCCCCCGTTGTTTGGTGGACGAATGCCGATGGCGAATTCGTTGAGGAGCAACCTTATTGGCGAGACTACACGGGGCAGGCTTGGGACGAGTACCGAGGCTCGGGCTGGGCATCCTGCCTGCACCCCGATGATCGCCCATCCATTATGGCGGATTGGGCGTCGGCGATGGCCTCAGGGTCGCTGTATTCCGCCCACGGCCGGATTTGGAGTGCCAACCACAACGGTTATCGCGCGTTTCAGACGCAGGGCGTTCCAATCAGGAACGAGCGAGGCGAGATCGAACGGTGGCATGGTGCCCTGACCGACGTCCAAGATATTATCGAGATGAAAGTTCTCCTCCGTCGGACGCAGACCGATCTGGCGGATTCATTGACGGCGCTCCGCGACAGTCAAGCGCAAAGCCGCGCTTACCGTGCCAACTTGCAGGCCGTCGAAACGCAACTCGCAGGCAATGCATCTGCGTTGAAACAGCTCCATGAGGCAAGCGCGCGACTTTGGCGAGAAGGGGAACTTCATGCCTGGTTGAAAGAGATGCTCCGGGCTGCCACGGACCTGCTGACGGCCGACAAAGGTACAATTCAGCTCTTTGACGCGAGCCGCAAAATTTTGACGATCGCGGCCCACCAGGGATTCGAGCAGGCCTTCCTGAATTTCTTCAGAGAAGTCTCGGCCGAGGATGCCTCAGTTTGCGGCCAAGCGTTACGCGGGGGTCAGCGTATCATCGTCGAGGACGTCGAGGCAGACGAAGGCTGCGCTGCGTTCCGCGCCGTTGCCTCCGCGGCAGGCTGCCGCGCTGTGCAATCCACCCCGCTGGTCGGGCGGGACGGAAAATCACTGGGGGTACTGTCGACGTATTTCCGCAATGTGCATCGGCCCACCTCGGACGAATTCGATCTCCTCGATCTCTACGCGCGGCAAGCAGCGGATTTCATCGAACGGCACCGGAACGACGAAGCGCTGCGTGAGAGCGAGGAACGCTACAAAGGCATTTATCAGCACGCCAGCATGGGCATCGCTATTTGGGATCTGGATGGTCGATTGGTGTCCTGCAATCCGGCATATTCCGATATGCGCGGATATTCGGAAGACGAGCTTCGTGGGTCAGGCTTCGAGGCCATTGTGCATCCCGAAGATCGCGAGCGGCATGCATGCGAGGTCAAAAAGCTGATTTTGCAACAAATACCTTCGTTCGAAATCGAGAACCGGTGCCTTTCCAAGGAAGGAAAGGTTTCGTGGGTGCATAAGCATGTGTCGCTGCTCCGCGACGGAGCGGGACGACCAGCGAACGTCATCACCCTTGCAACCAACGTCACTGAGCGTAAGCAGCATGAGGAGCAGATCGCCCTTCTCCTGCGTGAAGTCAATCATCGCTCCAAGAACCTGCTCTCCCTGGTGCAGGCTATTGCACAGCAAACCATCAATACCAAACCCGATGACTTTCTCCCCCGCTTCCAGGCGCGTGTCCAGGCGCTGGCCGCAAGTCATGACATCCTGGTAGAAAACAAATGGAAGGGCGCGGATCTTCACGAGGTAGCGAGGTCGCAGCTTGCACACTTCCGTGACCTGATGGACAAGCGCATCACGCTGACTGGGCCGCCGGTCTTTGCCTCTGCGGCCGCCGCGCAGGCGCTCGGAATGACGTTCCACGAGCTTGCGACGAATGCGACCAAATACGGCGCTCTTTCCGACGAATGCGGCCACGTCGAACTCGGCTGGGAAACAGTGCAAAACGCCGAGGGCAACGAGATTTTTGCCATCGCGTGGAGCGAGAGCGGCGGCCCGCCCGTTGCGGCGCCGTCAAGCAGCGGTTTCGGTTCGACCGTCATTTGCCGGTTGGCGGAACGAAGTCTTAACGCAAAAGTCGAGCTTACTTATGCCCGCATGGGGCTGAGGTGGCGCCTTCAGTGTCCGCGAAGCGTGGTCGAAGAAGCGTCCGCCAATGCATTGCCGAAGCACAAGCCACCAGAGCCGCAGGAATCGTCCGAGCCGCGCCTTCGCGTCCTCGTGGTCGAGGATGAAGCGATCGTAGCGCTGGAAATCGAGGAAAATCTCCGAGAGGCAGGCTTCGAAGTCGTCGGCCCGGCCGCAAGAGTGGCGGAAGCGCTTGAGCTTTTGAACGAGTTCGGCTGTGATGCCGCTGTGCTTGACATCAATCTCGGCACTGAGACTTCAGAGCCGATCGCGCTGTTCTTGTCAGAGCAGCGCACGCCGTTCGTTACGGTGTCGGGGTATTCTCAAGACCAGCGGCCGAGCGGATTTAGCGGTGGCGCCTTCCTGGCAAAGCCGCTGCGCAAGGAGCATCTTGTGGCGCAGCTTCGCCAGTGCGCGCAGCAGCAAGCTCATCGCCTCAGATCAACCTGAGGCGTGGGGATTTCCTAGTCCCCGCATGTCCCGCCCGCTTCTTGCCGCGTCGACGTCTCCGGCATCACCCCGGAGTGCTGGCGCGCATAAGTTTCGCGGCCTGTCGTTTCCCACTCGCCCACAGTGGCGCGGCGCGCGAAAGTTTCCCAGGTGTCGGTCCAATCCCCGAGCGTGTAGCCGTGCCAGGGCGACTGCGCGGCGAGCGCAGGCAGGCCCAGATCCTCCCAGATCATGCGCGCGCGCTCCATGAATTCCCGCCCCGGCAGCGCCAAGGGCGGCATTGACCTCTTGCGCGTGGCGTCGATCAGCATGGCGGAATCCGCGCTGCGCGGGCCGTATTGGGCGCCCTGCAAATTGCCGCGGTAGGGCTCGATATGAACGTCTTCGATCGGGTTCGAGCGGTAGGCGAGCGACCACAGCACCGCATCGAGCGACTCCGGGTCGATGTCATCGCTCACCGCAATGACGAGCTTGCCGCAGCCGGCCATGAAGGTCGCGGTGCCCGAAAGCCCGCGCCACACCTCGCTTTTCGGCGTCCCGGCAGCGTATTGCAGGAAGATCACCGGCCGCAAGTTGGTGAGTCGCTCGTGCATGACGACGCGCCGGATACCTTTGATGGACAGATTGTTGCGCAGGTGGTGGAGAAACAGCGGCTCATAGGCCACCTTTTTGATCACGCTAGATTCGCTGGGTGTCACCTGGCTGATGATCGAGCAGAATACCGGGGCGCGTCGTTGGGTAATGGCTGTGACCCGCATCGGCATGTTGTAGGCCTCAAGCGCCACGTAGCCGTTGCTCTCGCCGAACGGCGCCTCGGGCTCCAGCCGCTCCGTGTCGATGATGCCCTCGACCACGATCTCGGCGTCGGCCGGCACCATCAGATCGACGGTCCTGGCCTTGACGACCCGCACCGCCGTACCGGCGAGTCCACCGGCCACGGCGAGTTCATCGCAGTCGATGGCAAGCTTCTGGGGACTCGCGAACACCACGACCGGCGCAGCGCCGATGACGATTGCGATCGGCATCGAGGCGCGACGCTCTCTGTACTTGAGCCAGTGGTAATAACCGCCGGCGCCACCGGAAGGGCGCGCCACCATGCGCACCGCAAGTCGATCGGTCGCTTTCAGCCCGGCGCGGTACATGCCCATGTTCTGGATGCCGCTGTCGGGGTCGCGGGTGATGCACAGCGTGGCGGTGAGATAAGGCGCCGCATCGAATCCCGGCGTCGACACCGGCACCGGCAGGCTCGCGAGGCCACAGCCCGGTTGCTGCAAATCGCTGCCGGTAACGACCACGTCCTGGCACGGCGCGGACGCAACCTGAAAGGGGGTAATCGGATTAGCAATCGCCTTGATCCAGGCTTGACCGATATTCGCCACTGCCCGGCCCATGCCGACCGCATAGATGTCAGGCGAGGCCGCGAGCGCACCCACCGCCACCGGCATGTGGTATTGCCGCCCGGTGCCGTCGGTCACGTTGGTGAACAGAAAGGCACGCCGCTTGTTCTCCGGAATGCCGCCGAGAAACTGCCAGCGCACCAGCGGATGCAGTTCGGTGTCCTTGTTGATCGGGCGATCGATCCGCACGAGAAGACCGCGCGCATCGAGATCCGCAAGGTGCGTTTGGAAATCGGCGGCGGGATAAAATGGAGTCGCATGAGCAGCGTCAGCGGGCTTATCGAGCATTTGCGCACCAGCGGTCGCAGAGCGGCGCCGAGACAATTCCGAACGCCCGGGTGATAATGGCGCGGGCAACGCGATGCTGCAACAATGACCGGGCGACGGGCGGATGAAG
Source organism: Xanthobacteraceae bacterium (assembly GCA_030043175.1). The sequence continues at coordinate 26,692 of JASHYD010001110.1, forward strand.
CCGCAGAGGCCGTTGCTTCGGCGACTCGAAAAATGGGCGGCATGCGACGGCTTGCCCGTGGCCAGACGCGCGCAGCCAGCGCTCCTCGGGATGAGGGCCGAGCGATTTCATGCGCGCGAGGTGGCGTGTCACCCTAAAGCGAGCGCCTGTTAGACTACTGTGGGAGCAAAGCGACGATGGGAGCGAAATGGTTCGGGGCGGCCGTCAAGCGCAAGGAGGACCCGGCGCTTCTCGCCGGGAAGGGGCGGTTCGTCGATGACGTTCGACTGGCGGGCAGTCTTCACGCAGCCTTCGTCCGCAGCCCCCACGCGCACGCGAGGATCCGCGCCATCGATACCTCCGCCGCAAAAGCTCCAAACGGTGTGCACCTGGTGCTCACGTTTGTGGACCTGCCGGAGTCGCTGCAAAGCAACGCATTGCCGCTGTTCGTGCCGACCCCGGCCATTACCGAGCTGCATTTGCCATATGCGCTTGCGCGGCGGGAGACCGTCTACGTGGGGGAGCCGGTCGCCGTCGTCGTCGCCGATAGCCGCCACATCGCAGAGGATGCCGCCGCACTGGTCGAGGTAGACTACCAGCCGCTGCCCGCGGTTTCGGATTGCGCCGCCGCGATGGCGCCCGGCTGCGTTCTCGCGCATTCCGAGAGCCGATCCAATGTTGCAGCACGCCTGCCGATCACGGTCGGCGACGCCGACGCAGCATTCGCAGCCGCCGCCCATGCGGTGCGCGAGCGCTTGTTCATCCATCGCGGCGGGCCGTTTTTCATGGAATGCCGCGGCGTGCTGGCGAGCCACGACGCTGCCGCAGACTCCTATACGGTCTACGTGTCCTCCCAAGGTTCGCATCGCATCAAGCGCGGGCTCCTTGACGTGCTCGACCTCAATGACAACCAGATGCACGTCATCACGCCCGACGTGGGCGGCGGGTTCGGCCCGAAGGGCGCCATTTATCCCGAATATCCGTGCGTCGCCGCATGTGCGAAACTGCTCGGCCGACCGGTGAAATGGATCGAGGACCGGCGAGAGAACTTTGCCTGCACCCATCAGGAACGTGACCAAGTCTGGGATCTCGAGCTGGCAGCTGACCGCGACGGTCGGATTCTGGCGTTGCGTGGCCGCCTGGTGCACGACACCGGCGCCTATGTGCCGTGGGGCTTGGTGCTGCCCTGGATCGCCGCCACCACGGTGCCCGGGCCCTACGTGATTCCGAATTTCAAGATGGAGCTCACTGCGGTCTACACCAACATGATCTCGACGACGCCTGTGCGCGGCGCCGGCCGTCCGCAGGGCGTGTTTGTGATGGAGCGCATGATGGATCGCCTCGCCGAGGGCATCGGGCTCGATCGCGCCGAACTGCGGCGGCGCAACTTCATCGCACCTGCCCAGATGCCTTACCAGGTGGGCATCATCTCCCGTGACGGCAGGCCGGTCACTTACGACAGCGGCGATTATCCGGACTCGCAGGCGCGCGCGCTCGCGGCCGCAGATTACGCCAGCTTTCCGGCGCGGCAGGCCGAAGCGCTGCGGGCCGGTCGCTACATCGGCATCGGCATCAGCAATGCGGTCGAGAGCACCGGGCTCGGCCCCTACGAGGGCGCGACGGTGCGCATCGCCACCACCGGCAAGGTGGTGCTCTACACCGGCGCCGCACCGCAGGGGCAATCGCATAAAACGACGCTCGCCCAGATCGCCGCTGACCAGCTCGGCGTCTCTTACGAAGACGTGACGGTGGCGACCGCCGACACCAAAGACATTGCGCTCGGGGTCGGAACCTTCGCTGCGCGTACCGCCGTGAATGCCGGGTCCTCCGCCCATCTCGCGGCAGCCGAAGTGGCTCGCAAGATCAAGCGCGTCGCCGCCGACATGATGGAGGTCTCGCCTGACGACCTAGAATTGCGTGACGGCTTCGCGCAAGTGCGCGGCGTCCCAGGATTAAAGAAGAGCTTTCGCGAGATCGCTGTGAAATCGATCGGCATGCCTGGCTTTTCCATGCCAGGCGGCCTCTCCCCAGGACTTGAGAACACCGCCTATTTTCAGCCCGACCAGTCGACTTATGCCAACGGCACTCACGTGGCGGAAGTCGAGGTCGACATCGAGACGGGCTGTGTAAAAATCCTTCGCTACACGGTGCTCCATGATTGCGGCACCGTCATCAATCCGATGGTGGTCGAGGGCCAGGTGGTCGGCGGCATTGCCCATGGCATCGGCAACGCTCTGTT
>JASHYD010001111.1 GCA_030043175.1 Xanthobacteraceae bacterium
GCCTCTTTTCAACACTTTGTGAGTGGCCGCATCGTGTCGCTGCCAAAGCGTAAACTTGTTAAGAACTTGGTCGGCGGCGACGTCGTAAGTCAATTCCGCTTGGCATCGATTTGGTGCGCTGCCAGCTACCTTTTTCGACGTTTGGCTTAGGTTGGATAAAGATTCATCGGAATCGAACAACCTCACCTTCCCCGCCAACCTGAACGGCCTTGGGCGGACTACCGCCCGGATGACCGATAGACTCGCCGCCTTAAAAAAACCGTTCGGTATCACATCCACTCCGTGGGTCTGCCGGATGCCAAAGGCTACCAGTGCGTCTGTTGCCCGCGGCGCCTTCGTAAATGCGCTGCCTCAACCAGAACTCCTCGCCGCATGTGGTCGGCATGGTCTCGGTGTGCACCTCGTCTCCAACTACACATGCGGTTTAGCGCCAGTGTCTTGCCGGCAGGTCCGCTGCCCAATGGACTGGCGATGGCCTTGCGTCGCGCCAATTAGCGGACTGGTGGCGCTCGCGGCGGTGGTGGCGGCTGGGGCACAGGCTTACGCGCCGGAGCCGCGGCCGGTGAAGGCGGAGATGCTGAGGTCCTGTCAAGGATGCCCTGCTGGATCGCCTGGAGTTTAGTGATATCGGCAGCAAGTTTGTCAACATTCTGCCGCATCACAGCAAGACCTCGTGACATCGCCACGAGCTGGTCTGGTGAAGGACGAGCGGGCTCGGGCGGTGGCGCCAGCCAGCCAAGACGTGGAGACCAGCCAGCGATCATCTCTCTGGCCGCACCACCGTAGGACTGCCAGGCTAGGGTGGCGGCAACACCGATGAAAAAAATCATCAGCGCGCGGGCGAAGGCGAATGGGATAAGCTTGGCGAGCCGCAACCGCGCTCTCGTGATCAAGTTCAGTTCGCTCGGATGAAGAGGCGGCTCGCTCGAGAACTCAGCGGCCAAGCCGCTTTTGGAGAACTCGGACTTTTTGGTGAACTCAGACAGAGCGGAAGTCAGGTTCGAATTCATCGGCATCCCTCCATCTGCCGCCTGAACTGATGCAGTGGGCATCATCGTGTGGCCGGAGCAAGGCCGCAGGTGAGCGGTTGCTGGGCGGAAATTAGTGAGCTGGCGATATGGACCCACACGGCGCTGCCCTGCAGGCAGATCCCCGCCCTGGGCTTGGGCTTGCTAATCTCGTTGGCGAGTTTGTATCGACTTCGCCGTGCCGCGCGGAGCTTCGTCACTTTGAGAGCACCGGTCGCTGATGCCAACCAGCCAAGATGCAGCGACCAGCCGGCGATCCCTTTCTCACCGCGGTGACGTATGACTGCCAAGCTAAGCCTGCAGCGCCGCCACGTTCCGACCACAGCTGAACCGGCACCTTGACGGCCGCCAAGCTCTGGGCGGTAAAGAGAAAGCCGCCGAGCGGGTCAGCAACGACAGCGGCCCTGATGCGCGCATCATGCGCGAGGGGCTGAGCCAGAGATTCCTTTTTTGCGGATCGGCTCCGTCGTTTACACCTGTTCGATAACCAGCATCACCCTGAAGCCCGCGACTCGCCCGAGGAGGGGTTCAAAAAGCCGTTCTGCAGCGAGGGCTCCTCCCGACAGTCGTGCAGGAACGAGACTCCACTTTTTAAAACCGCCGCTCAACGGGTAGACGAGAAGAGAGAACCAGTTCGCCTGAATAATGCGCAGGTTGGGAAACATGCGGTGGAACCGATCACGATGGCGCGTGGCGATCAGCGTCGGAATCGCCTGGTTGGCGTCGTATGGATTCCGGCCAGGGTCGGGGCGGCCATTGGCAAGCGGGTCTGCCCGCATGCGAACCGGTTCCTCATGCAACAATCGGTAGAACAGTGCGCTGCCCCAGGTGATGGCGGGCTCGATCATGACGATGCGGCCGCCTTTGCCCAACACGCGTCCTGCCTCCCTGAAGAAGCAGCTTGGAAACTCGATATGGTGAAGCACGTCAACCATCACGATATTGGCTACGATGCCTGATGCGACCGGGAGGTGTTGCGCGTCTGCGATGCAATCTAGCCACGGCGCAAACTGGACATCCGTCGCAAGCACGGAGGGGATCCTCTCTTTCAGGCTACCGATGCCGCCGCCGATCTCGATTGTCAGACCGGGGACGCACGCCGCAGCAATACGATCGTAGAAATCGCCGTAGATCGTGTGAAGCACTGGCTTGCGCTTCCATGTGTCCTGGTAATTGCGAAGCGCATCAGCCATTGTGGACCTAAGGCGCCTTGATGCGCAGAAAGGCAAACAGGACCATGCGCAACAGCAGCAGACCGTGACGGAATCGGGAGATCTGCGTTTTGCCGTAAGTTCTGCTGGCGTAGCGGATCGGAATTTCGAGCGATTTTAGGTGCAGTTTTGACGCGCCGAAAATCAGATCGAAGTCGCCGAACGGATCGAAGTCGCCAAAATAGGCCCGCCCGGCCCGAAGGCGTTGGTAATCGGTTCGCAAGATGACCTTGGTGCCGCACAGCGTGTCGGTGACGCGCTGCGACAGGAGCCACGTGAAGAGCAGCGAGAAGATCTTGTTGGCTATCAGATTTAGGAATCGCATCGCCTGATCTTCCATCGGGTATATCAGCCGCGATCCATAGACGAACTCTCCGCGGCCCGATGCTACCGCCTGCCAGAACTTTGGAAGCTGCTCCGGCGGCATGGTCAGGTCGGCATCAAGAATCATGAGGACATCGCCGCGTGCGACATCGAAAGCGGCGAAGACTGCATCGGACTTGCCTTTTCCGGACTGCTTTATGGCCTTCACGTCATGATCCCGGTAGGCTGCCGCCACGCGCAGTATCTCACTCC
>JASHYD010001112.1 GCA_030043175.1 Xanthobacteraceae bacterium
TCGCGGCGCTGCGTCATTGCGATGAAGCGTCCGATCGCGCCCGCTTCCTCGGCGCCGCCAATGTGCTGCACCGCATTGCGGCCGACCGCTGGCGCGGCGACATGACCGATGGCGCCGCCATGGTGGCGGCGCTGCGGCGCGCCGGCTTCAAGCCCGAGCGAAAGCACGCCCTTGTCATCGGCGCGGGCGGAGCGGGCTCGGCGGTCGCCTTGGCCCTGATCGAGGCCGGAGTGGCGAGGCTCGCGGTGGCGGATACAGACATGGCACGGCGCTCAAGCCTGATCGAGCGCCTCGCCGTCAAGGCACCGGGAGCGGTGCGAGCCGGAACGACCGAGGCCGCCGGGTTCGACCTCGTGGTGAACGCGACGCCGTCGGGAATGCGGCCGACCGACCCGCTGCCCGTCGATGCGACGCGGCTTGAGCCGTCCGCCTGTGTTGCGGACCTCATCACCAAACCCGCTTTCACGCCGCTGCTCGAAGCGGCGCGCCGCCGCGGCTGCGTCGTCGTAACGGGCGAAGACATGTTCGCCGCGCAGGCGGGCGACATGGCCGATATCCTGCTAAAATCACCATGTCACAATCAGGAGTGATCGGGAAGCGTTAGAAGCATTGCAATCCCGATAAAACCTGTTCCCGTGGGGCTGAGGTGCATTAATGCGCCTGCAACCGAATGTCAGACTGATCGAGGCCATACGCGACGCGCTCGGCGAGGCCGAGGCGTACATGGACGGGAAGTGCGCGGTGGAGTGCGTGCGCGACGCGCTACGCAACGAGGCCGAACACCTGGACGTGGTGGGCTGGCATACGCGCGCAAAACATTTCTTTGACGGGGCGGACGCGCTTCGACGCCCTCAATAAGGGCGACGCGCGGTGAGGCGGGCAGGCTTTCCCGTCCACTACCTGATCGCGGACCACGCCGACCGAATGATCCGCACCGTCATGCGCGTAAGCGCACAGGTGAGCATTAGCGCCGTCCAGATGAGCGCGAATTCGCCCAAATACGTGACCAGCATGACCAGCGTATTCATGGGATGCCCCGTTGCGGAGGCGCCTTAACCATGACAGCGTCGATGTTGGCCATCAACTCGCGTGACTCGGCGATGGCTTTTAGCGTTGCCGCTCGGGTTTCCGCGAAGTCGGCCCGCGACCGACGGATGAAATCCGCGCACTCTTGCCGGCTCTCGGCGGCAGCCCGAATAGTCTCTTGTGCATGTGAAAAGTGGAATCGCGGCATCTGTCGCTCCCTTTCCCTGCGTGCAGGCGGGAGCGCAAAGCGGTCTCTCAGCCACCGACGCCCGTTGGCCGTTGCCGGTGGTCTTTTTAGCGTATGCCGAGCGGGGAGATAGCGCAACCCCGCCGGGGCCTCTCATTGGCCTCTCATACGTTCACCACCCGCCCGCTACCTCTTGGCGCCGCTCCGCCTCGGCGGCCTGGCGGGCTCGCCAAACGTTCCATCCACGCGGGCGCCGCTCAGCTCACCTCCCGGTGGCACAAGCCAGAGCGCGCATGGCGCGAACAGGCTCTCCGATCTTGCGTCGTCCGGCAATCGCCTCGGCGCTATAGCGCCCGTGCCGGAAATTGTTCCTGTTAACCTTTGGTTGTTGTGGCGGCAGGTTTGGCATTCACCCTCAGCTCCGGACTGGCCTATCGATGGACAAACGTGCGTGCCACGTGGGCGTGGCGGCTCGTAACAGCGCGGAAACGCCGATGGCAGTTTGGGGCCGATGCGACAGCCGTGCTCGTCCCATTGCGGCTCCGCCGGATACGCGTTGAGCGCCGGGTGGCTCGACGATGGGCGGCCGCAGGAGCAACGGCGCGCTCATCCAGGTCACAAACGAAAAGCAATCTACCTGGGAAAGCGTCCGTTAAAGACGCCGGTTATCTGCGTTCGCAAGCTGAACTATGCACCACAGAGCGGGCGCGAATCTCCGCGCTGCGGCTGCGCGGTATTTTGCCCGCAAACCTGAAGCCGAACGTCAGCTTGGGACCGCCGAGCCGAATTTTACTTGAATGGAGGTCTCTCATGGAGCGTTATTTTTTCCGGGCCAACTACCGAGGCATCACTGTGAACGACGATATCGGTGAAGAGTTCTCGATGTTGCACGACGCCGAAGTCTACGCCACAATTGTTGCCAACGAACTCGCTCGCAATCGTACGCAGGTGGTCACCGTGTCCATCCTCAGCGAGGAGGGAGTAATTGCGGGTGACAGTCTCGGCATCCTCTGATGGGTTTGGCGACGTGCGACGAGCCGGATGAAATCCTCCCAGCTGAGGCGTGCCGTTTGGGCCGCGCCGCGTGAGCGACATGAGCCACTGCCGCCTGACCTTGTTGAAGAACCACCACCGGCTGGAGTGATTAACCCGACACCGCGAATTAGTAATCGACCGATGATAGGACAGCTCGGCCCTCAAGGGCCCGGCAACCGGCCCCTGTGATCTGATACGGCCGACAGCCGAGCAGAGCCTTGCGCGTCATAGCCGCCAACTTCACCGCGGCAAGCCCCAACAGCAGCCAGACCGGCCCCGACGGCTTCTTGCCAGGCATACCTGCTGGTTTC
>JASHYD010001113.1 GCA_030043175.1 Xanthobacteraceae bacterium
ATCCGCAGTTGACGTAACTTCGGACGTGCCAGTCACGGAGTCTGATTGGCCGCCCATGACCCTGAGCCGACGTGCGCAACCCATCCTTGACCCTGCTTGCCCTGCCTCGCTCCGCTCGCCGTAGAAGCTCCGGACAGTGCGGGGCGGCAGCGCCTGGTCACGTCGTGGTCGCCTTCCGCGACCTGGGCCTTCTGCTGCGGGCTGCACCCGTTTTGCCGGCAGCCGGAGAAGCCGACGACCAGGTGCGCAGCATAGTGTCGGTCGCGTAGCGTACGCGCCGCGCGATTGCGTCCGCAGAGGGCGGACCGGCCACACCGAGATTCTGACGCAGCTGGCTCAAACCGAGCCACGAGACGATAAGCTGCTCGGCCGCGAGTTCCGGATCGTCGATCGGCAAGACCCCGCGCTCGGCAAGCGACTCCAGGAAGCCTGCAACCTTCTTCAGCATGGTGCCGGGCCCCGCGGCGTAAAACGCCGCAGCAAGACGCGGGTTTTCGTCGGCGCACGCTGCCATCACCCATGCTGTTCTGACGATTTCCGGCCGCGTCAGGAACCACACCAACCGCTCGCCGAACTCGGCGAGCTGAGCCAGCGAGGAGGTGGGGTCAGATCCGACTGCAAGGTCCGGCAACCGGATGGCCTTGATGTTTCGCTCGAACACCGCCGACAGGAGCGATGCCTTGTCGCGAAAGTGTCCGTAGACTGTCATCTTGGACACGCAGGCGCGTTCGGCGACCGATTCCATGGTCGTCCCCGCAATCCCGCGCTCCAGGAACAGCGCTCTCGCCGCATCCAGAATTGCATGCAGCTTGTCCAAATCGCGCGGGCGGCCTCGGCGGCGGCGAATGGGCTCGACCGATTTCACAGAATCGTTACTCCGAATTAGTGGACTTTCTCGTCCAGATAATAAATTTACTGGACGAGATCGTATCGTAAATGCTTCCCGCCACCAGGAGGTTGGCATGCAAGCAGCGACCGTCGGCAACCGGGTGAAGGTCCTGATCGTCGGCTGCGGGCATCGGCTTGGCGCAAGGGCTGAAGGCGGATGGCATCACCGACGAGGTCTTCGAACGCGACTATTCGCCCACCGACCGTCTGCAGGGATGCCGGCTTAGGCGTCAACGAGACCGGACGGCGTGCATTGAAGGAGCGCCTGCCGAAGGCGCTGTTCGTGGGCGGGGACAGGCGCATTTTGGAGGATCGGTCATGGATCCCATCGTTCGGACTAAGCAAGGCCTCGCCGAGGGCCTCAGCGAGGGGGGGATTTTCAAATTCCTGGGTGTCCCCTACGCCGAGCCGCCCGTCGGTGAGCTCCGTTGGAGGCGGCCTGTCCCCGCGACTGAGTGGTCGGGAGTGAGGAAGGCTCAAGATTTTGGCCCGATATGTCCTCAGAGTGCTGGCGCGGTATTCAAACCGCGAGCCAAGAGCCAGAGTGAAGATTGCCTGTACCTAAACGTTTGGACCCGTTCGCTGGGCGCCCAGGCAAGGCAGCCTGTTACGGTTTGGATCCACGGCGGCGGCTATTTGGGCGGCGGGGGGTGTGAAGATGGAACCGACGGATCGCACTTGGCGACGCTGGGCGTCACAGTCGTCAGTTTCAACTACAGGCTCGGCGCGTTCGGTTATCTGGCCCATCCAAAACTCGGAAGCAACTTCGGTCTTCAGGACCAAATAGCAGCCCTCCAATGGGTGCGAGAAAACATAGAGCAATTTGGAGGCGACCCCGAATGTGTGACCATCTTCGGCCAGTCAGCTGGCGGTCATGCGGTGCGCATGTTGCTGAGCTGTCCGGCGGCTTCGGGTCTATTCCACCGCGCGATCCTTCAAAGCGGCGGTTGCGAGCGGTTTGCGTTTGACACGTCTAAACCGAATGAAAAGACCTACGCGGCGAGCGAAGCGCTTGTAGCGTATGTGGGTGGCGGTGGGCCGGACGAACTGCGGCGGGTTCCGACCGAAGTAATCAAGAAAGCCTCGCACCTCTTTAGCGGCGTGATTCCGAAGCCCAGACGGGTACATACGCCGGCGAACCTGAGGTGGATGCCAGTGAACGATGGCTTGATCCTGCCGGTGGACAGTGACTCGCGCCCGTTGGGATCCGTGCCGCTTCTTCTGGGCTTCACGCGCAATGAGGCCCGGTATTTCATCAAGCCAGGGATGCTACCTTACAACCGAATAATCCTTAGAGCGGTGACGAAAGTCTTGGCGGGCGCTCAGGCTAAGGCCGTGCTCGCTCAGTTAACGGCTCAACGAGCCTCCACATATGAACGATGCGATCAAGTCTATACTGCCGCCATTTGGGCTGAGCCTATGTTGACTACGGCAAAACGCCTTCTGGCCTCCGGACACCAATTTCATTGCTATCGCTTTGACAGGGTGTCACCTGGCGCTGCAGCATCGAATTTCCTGGCCAAGCATACAGCCGAACTTCGCTATCTTTTTGGCACTCTGACGGTCGATGAATATGACGAGACTGACAGGCGGATTTCGGCCTGGCTGCAACCGCAGTGGGTCGGATTCGCTCGTAATGGCACTCCAGCTGATGATGCGGTTTGGCGGCCCTATGGCAATGACGAGCGCATCTTGGTCGTTGGAGATGACTTCCATCAAGGACGGATCGAAGATGACCCTGTCGTGCCGCTTTTGCACGGGCTGCGTACTCTCAAGTCGTCATCGCCAAAAGGACTGCTCAGTCTTTTCCGACGACTGATGCCGACGTAGGCTCGGTCAAGCAGCGGCCTGCGGCCCCGGCTTTATAGGGCGGGACCAGCTAACCTGGCCAAATTAGTTCTGCGTTGGGTTCGGCGCGCTCGGCACTCATTCCCGTACGCGGCGCAGGCGCCGGCAATGAACGTCTGCCTTTGGCCCACAGCTGCTGTGCCGCTCGATGGCGTCAGTGCAGCAGGTATCGAAGGTACTGCGGACCAAAGGTGGGGTTGCTCGTCTTGCCGAAACCGCCGCG
>JASHYD010001114.1 GCA_030043175.1 Xanthobacteraceae bacterium
CCGCGAGCCTCGGGTTGAGGGCGATTGCGGCATCGAAATCCGCAATCGCGCCGTCGAGTTCGCCGCGCCGCAGGCGCGCCAAGCCGCGGCTCGTCAGCGCGAAGGTGTTTCTCGGATTGAGCTCTATCGCGTTGCCGTAATCCGCCAGCGCATGGTCGAACTCGCCCTTGTCGCGCCACGCGTTGGCGCGGTTGACGATGGCGGCGGCGAAACGCGGATTGAGCCGGATCGCGTCGCCGAAATCCGCGATCGCGAGATCGAGGTCGCCGTTCTTGCGCCGTGCCATGCCGCGATTGTTGAAAGCGAGCGCATAGTCGGGATCGAGCCGGATCGCTTGCGAATAGTAGACGAGGGCGTTCTCGACATCGCCTTTGATCAGATAAGCAGCGCCGCGATTGTTAAACGCGACTGCGTTGGCCGGATCGGCCTCAATTGCCGCATCGTAATCGGCCGCAGCGCGGTCGAGATCGCCCTTCTCGCGATACGCGTTGCCGCGGTTCGTTAACGCAGTCGCGTATTTGGGGTCGAGCCTGAGCGCGTGATCGTAATCCTCAATGGCGCGATCGAGATCGCCGTTGTCGCGGTAAGCGGCGCCGCGATTGGTCATAATGACGGCGTTACGGGGATCGATCCGGAGCGCCTCGGTATAATCTACGATGGCGCGATCGTACTCGCCCTTGTCGCGCAGCGCGGCGCCGCGATTGTTGAACGCAAGCGCATAATCGGGATCGGACTTGATGGCCGAATCATAGTCAGAAATGGCGCGGTCGAGGTCCCCCCGCGCCCGGTAGGCAAGGCCCCGATTCGTGAAGGCGACCGCGAGCTCCCTTGGCTGACGGCCGGCGGACCGGATCACCGCCGTGCAGCCGTCGGCCGCAATATCGGGCGGGTAGACGTTGCCCTCGTTGATGCACAGCGTCCATTCGGAGGGCAACTCCTGCTGCGCCGCCGCCGTAGTTGCGGTCAGCAGGGAGCTAGCGATCGCCACCAAGATTGGGGTGAGGGTCTGGCCCATGTGAATTTGCCTCGTGGGTGCATATCACGGCAATATACCACGGTTCGCTGGCGCCCACTCTAGCATTCCGTAGCCGGATTGATCGAAAGTGAAACCCGGGATCGCTCCATCGAGGTGGCACGGCGGGGTCGATATACCTGGGGCGGGTCAGCAAAATCAAGAGATTAAGCCCGTTAGTGCCAGGCGTATGGCTAATTTTAAGCATAGATGCTCTCGGCTGCGCAGATGACCAAGCACAGGCCGCGCACGCATTGCGTCCCGGAGCTGTCGCAAGAGGATCGTGCCGCATTGGCCCGCGGCCGTGCGCCCCCCTGCGGTGATCACGCAACTTGTCGCAGCATGCCGGCTCCGGTGCCGTGGTGCGTCGATTCTGGGCCATCTACTCGGTTCACGGCGGTTGCGAAGGCCGTTGCATCGTTGGCAAATTGACCCATTGATGTAAGAAACCGGAGATAAAGCCAAAAGATTGCCGCCGGTGGGAATGACCAGTGACAAGCTCTGCAGGCGCTCCCTGGTGATCGGCAACGAAGCCATTTTATATCGCGGCGGGCGTTCGAATACTTTAGAACCTAGACGGCTTTGGACGCCCTCGACGACCGCTGGCAAGCGCCGCGACCCTATGCGCGTGCCGAAACGGCATCCGCGATGGCGACCGTGCGTCGCGCGATATCCGCATGCAGGCGCTCGACCATACGGCCGTCGAGCTGGACCACACCCTTGGCTTGATTTTCAGGGAGTTCGAAGGCCGCAATAATCTTGCGGGCCTGAGTAATGTCAGCCTCGCTCGGCGAGAAGGCCGCATTGCAGGGCGCAACCTGATTGGGATGGATCAGCGTCTTGCCATCGAAGCCCATATCGCGCCCCTGGGCGCACTCGCGACGAAAGCCTTCGTGGTCGGCGATATCGTTGTAGACGCCGTCCAGGATATCGATGCCGTAGGCGTGAGCCGCCAGCACGCCAGTTACGAGCCAGGGCACCATCGCGGTACGACCGGGCAGCAGCCTGGCGCGGGTCTCCTTGGCAAGATCGTTCGTGCCCATGACGAATCCGGCCAGTCGGATTTCTGCGTCGCCCACGGTGGCAGCGATTTCGGCCGCATGGATGATAGCGAGCGGGGTTTCAATCATTGCCCAGAGTTTAATCTTGTGGTCGGCCGCCAGATCGATCAGCCGCCCCGCGACGATCTTAAGATGGGCAGGTTTTGATACCTTTGGAACCAGGATGCCATCCGGCTTGACCTCGGCGGCGGCGGTCAGATCATCGAGCCACCAAGCCGTATCGAGACCGTTGATGCGCACGATCACTTCGCGGCTGCCGAAGCCGCCGGCCGCAACCGCCGACATGACCTGTCGGCGCGCCGTTTCTTTTGCATCCGGCGCGACCGCGTCCTCGAGATCGAGGATCACGGCATCGCACGGCAGGGTCGTGGCCTTTTCCAGGGCTCTCGCATTGGCACCCGGCATATAGAGTGCGCTGCGGCGTGGACGAATGGTCATGGTGGGATCCGTGTCATGATGTGGGAGCCGGGCGTTCGCCCGTCGGAATTCTCTCTCGCCCAAGCGACCCGGCGAGGCGGGGCCCGCGGTGATCCACAATGCAAGGTATGCACCAGCTTTCGCCCCTCATGCTGCCCTGCTCCGCAGGCGGCGGAGGACAGCGATTCGGGACAGTGCCATGACGCCGAGGTGGGTGGCAGGGGTGGACGGTTGCAAGGCCGGGTGGGTCGCGGCATTCGTCAGCCCGGACCATGAGAGCGCTCGGCTTCGCGTCATAGAGCATTTCACGGATATTTTCGCCGCGCCCGAAGAGCCCTGCATCGTCGCCGTGGATATCCCGGTCGGGCTGCCGGCCGTCATCGGACCGTACGGGCGCGGACCGGAACGCGCCGTGAGGCCGCTTTTAGGCGACCGGCAATCATCGGTTTTCACTGTACCGTCCCGCCCCGCAATTTATGCGCAGGACTACCGCGAAGCCTGCCGCGTGGCCCTGGAAACGTCCGACCCTCCCAAGAAAGTATCCAAGCAGCTCTTCATGATCGCTCCCAAGATCCGAGAGGTGGATCGGACGCTGCGCAACGCACCGTCGCTGGCCAGCCGCGTTTTCGAGGTTCATCCAGAGGTCGCATTCTGGCGGCTCAACGGCAACCGGGCGCTAGAAGAACCCAAAAAGGTCAAGGGGCATCCATTTGCGCCCGGTCTCGCATTGCGACGCAGGCTGCTTGCCGAGCACGGGTTTTCCGAGGCCGCGACGGAGGCGGCGGCACCGTGGGGCGCAGCCATCGACGATCTTCTCGACGCGCTCGCCTGTGCGGCGGTCGCGCGACGCGTCCTCGCGGGCACCGCCGTACCTTTTCCGGATCCGCCGTTGCGCGATGAATTCGGATTGCCGATGGCGATCTGGGCGTAAGGTTCCCTGCCCGCCTGCGCGAGGGAAATTGCCGAGCGCAGACAGGCCCGCTCTCCCGGCAAGCCGGAGAGAAAGCAGAGCCGGTCATAAGCGATTGCCTCCTCGGCAGTCGGGGGGCGATTTACGCTGCCTTCTGCTTGGCCTTGATCAGCTGGCGCTCGATCAGGCATTCGGCGATCTGAATGGCATTGAGGGCCGCGCCCTTGCGCAGATTGTCGGATACGCACCAAAGCACCAGCCCGTTGTCGACGGTCGGATCTTCACGAATACGACTGATATAGGTGGCATTTTCGCCAACACATTCGTGCGGCGTGACGTAGCCGCCGGGCTCGTGCCTGTCGATAACGAGGCAACCCGGGGCGTTGCTGAGGATCGTGCGCGCTTCGTCGGCCGAGATCGGCCCCTCGAACTCGATGTTGACGGCCTCCGAGTGACCGATGAACACCGGCACCCTGACGCAGGTGGCAACGAGCTTAATTTTCGGGTCGAGGATTTTCTTTGTCTCCACCACCATCTTCCATTCTTCCTTGGTGAAGCCGTCCTCCATGAAGGCGTCGATTTGGGGGATCAGATTGAAGGCGATGCGCTTGGGAAATTTCGTATTTTCAATCTCGCTGGCGGTAAACACCGCCCTCGTCTGGCCGAACAGCTCGTCCATCGCGTCCTTGCCGGCACCGGAAACCGACTGGTAGGTGGCGACCACCACCCGGGTGATTTTCGCATGGTCGTGGAGCGGCTTGAGGGCAACCACAAGCTGAGCTGTCGAGCAGTTCGGATTGGCGATAATGCGCTTCTTCTGAAACTCCGCGAGGGCACCGGCGTTTACCTCGGGAACGATCAACGGCACATCGGGGTCCATCCGCCAGCACGACGAATTATCGATCACGACCGTGCCGTGTGCAGCAATGCGCGGCGACCACTCCTTTGACACTGCCGACCCGGCAGACATCAGACAAATATCCACCTCGGAAAAATCGCAATGATCCAGAGCTTTAACCTTGAGGGTCCGGTCCCCGTAGGAGACCTCTACGCCGACGCTTTTGCGCGACGCCAGGGGAACCACTTCGTCGGCCGGGAAAGCGCGCTCCGCCAGTATGCTGAGCATTTCGCGGCCCACATTGCCGGTGGCACCGACGACAGCGACCTTGAAATCCATATCGGTTCTCCAACCCATGGTGAAGCCGGCATAGAAAACCCGCCCTATGCCGAACCGGTCCCTCCTCCCCCGCAAGCGGGAGAGGATAGGGGCCCCACCGCTTCTAGTCGGGAGCGCCCGACGATTCAACGACAGCCGCGCGGATCGGCTCCGTGGGGGCACCCGCGGTCGCGCATACGTGAGTTGTCGAACTGCAAGAGTACGCCATGGCCGCCACCAAATAGTTGCATTTGCTCACTATCCTTTAAATAGACTTGCGGCTAATGTCGGCTGCATCGTTGGTGCGCTAGCGGGGGTTCCTATGCAAGCAAGCAAATTTTCGGCCCTCACGGCGGCGGTCATTGCCACTGCCGCGGTGGTGTTTGCGACAGAGCCGTCTTGGAGCCAGACCGCGCCGCAAGTGCGTCCCGCGCCGCAGGTGCGCCCCGCGCCTCGTGTGGTGGCTGCGGCGCGTCCGCCTGCGACGGTTACGGTACGCAAGCGGTCCTTTCTCGATCCGGGTACCGAGACCAAGGCCCGCCGCGAGCACGACCTGGATTATACCCATCCGGATGTCGAATATGGGTTCGCCCCAATGAGGAATTCCACGCTGTTCACGAACAGCGCCTCTCTGCCATTCATTCACGATCGCATGCCGTTCCCGACGTGTCTCGATTTGCCGGGGTTCTGCCAGTAGGTTCCGCTTGGCGTGCGGGGCAAGGCGCCTTCTGCGCCGTGCCCGCCGCAACTTGGCGACCATCCCGACCGCGCGAGTTTAGATATCCCCTCCAGTAACGGCCCGCTGATGGGATGAATCGCGGCAAATCATGCTCTATCGGCCGCCAATCGATCTAACTCGCGCAGGACTGCGGTTCCCATTTCGGCGGTGCCGACCACCGTCATGCCTTCAGATTTGATGTCGTCGGTCCGCAAACCCGCAGCCAGCGCGGCCGCGATCGCCTGATCGAGGAGATCGGCCTCGCGCCCCATTGCGAACGAATAGCGCAACGCCATGGCAAACGACGCCAGCATGGCGATCGGATTGGCGATGCCCTTGCCGGCGATATCGGGGGCCGAGCCGTGGACCGGCTCGTACAGGGCCCTGCGTTTGCGGGTCCTGGCGTCGGTCTCGCCGAGCGAGGCCGATGGCAGCATGCCGAGCGAGCCGGTGAGCATTGCGGCGACATCCGATAGCACGTCGCCGAACAGATTGTCGGTGACGATGACGTCGAATTGCTTCGGCCAGCGGACGAGCTGCATGGCGCCGGCGTCCGCCAGCTGATGTTCGAGCTTTACATCCTTGAACTCGCGCGCGTGCACCTGATTGACGACCTCGTGCCACAACACGCCCGTTTTCATCACGTTGCGCTTTTCCATGGAGGTGAGCTTGTTGCGTCGCGTGCGCGCGAGCTCGAAGCCGACCCGGGCGATCCGTTCGATCTCGTAGGTGTCATAGATCTGTGTGTCGATGGCCCGCTTCTGGCCGTTGCCAAGATCCGTTATGGTCTTGGGCTCGCCGAAATAGAGGCCGCCGGTCAGCTCGCGGACGATGACGAGGTCGAGGCCGTCAACCACCTCGTGCTTCAGGCTCGAGGAAGAGGCCAAGGCCGGGTAGCAGATTGCCGGACGGAGGTTGGCGAACAGACCGAGCTCCTTGCGCAGCCTCAACAATCCGGCCTCGGGCCGCGCGTCGTACGGCACCGCATCCCACCTGGGGCCGCCGACCGCCCCGAACATCACTGCGTCGGCGTTGAGCGCCTGCGCCATGGTGGTTTCGGTTATCGCAACCTTGTGGACGTCGTAGGCGGCACCGCCCACGAGGGCCTCCTCGGTCTCGAACTGCCCGAGCCCGCGGGCATTCATCCAGGCGATCAGCTTCTTCATCTCGGCCACGACCTCGGGGCCGATACCGTCGCCGGAAAGCAGGAGGAGCTTGTGGGTGGGCACGGCGGAAACCTCGCGTGGCATGGGTCGGGCGATTGATGGTGGCGCGAATTGCTAAATGTCAGCCGCGCGCTTGGCAAGGCGGCAAGGCCGCCAAGCCGTCTCGTCATGCGTCCTCGGCTCGGCGCACGACACTCGGCAAAAGCATCTTGCGGTACTGGACGAAGCCGGATCGCTCGGCGATACGGTCGTAGAGGTGCATCGCCGTCGCGTTCGTTTCATGGGTCAGCCAGTAGACCCGTGAGCAGCCCTCACGTGAAGCCTCCGCATAGACGTGCTCGATTAATTTGCGACCGATGCCCGAGCCGCGAAGCGCCGGCGACACGAAAAGATCCTGAAGATAACAATAGTCACCGGTGGTCCAGCAGGAACGGTGCCGGATGTGATGAACGAGGCCGACGGCGGTCGCCCCATTCCATGCGAGCGCGCCGGCAACCGGCTCGGCAGAATCGAGCAGCCGCGCCCAGGTCGAAGCGGAAACCTCCGGCGCGATATCGACTTCGTAGAAGGCCTGGTAACCGCGCCACAGGGGAAGCCAGGCCGAGTGGTCCTCTGGCCGCAGCCTACGGATGCGGGTTTCGGGATTGTCCGGCATCGGCGCTCGTTCTCCCCGCATATGGGCGGTCATGTCAGCGATGCTGCTCATGAGGATCGCCAGGAAAATCGCCGTGATGATGCCGCCTAAAATGAAACAGGGCGGGAGGCGATCTAAATGCCGCTGAACCAGTTGTAACCACGGTCTTCCCAGTAGCCGCCGAGATCCTTGTTCAATACATGCATGCCGATCACGTATTTGGGGTTCTTGAATCCGAGCTTGGTCGGTATCCTGATCTTCATGGGAAAACCATACTTGCGCGGGAGAATTTCGTTGTCGAACTTGAAGGTCATCTGGGTCTGCGGATGCAGCGCGGTGGGCATGTCGATCGTGTTGGAATAACCCTCGGCGCATTGAAACCAGACATATTTGGCGGTCAGGTCGGCGCCGACGCGCTTGAGGAAATCACGCAGCGGGGTGCCGGTCCAGGATCCGATGGCGCTCCAGCCTTCGACGCAGACGTGCCGCGTAATCTGTTTCTCCTGCGGCAATGCGTATAGCTCTTCAAGCGTCCACGACTTCTTGTCGTCGACAAGCCCGCCGACCTCGAGCATGTAGGTTTCTTCGTCGATCTCCGGGGCGTCCTCCTCCGGATAGTAGCCATTGAACGGGAACGGGCGCGTGATTGCGCTTTCCGGGAAGGTGGGGGCGAGCTTGTTGGGGTTGAATATCAAGGCCTGAACGCGGTCGTTGAAGCGGGAAATCGTCAATAAGGCCCTGGCGGCGCTCTCCTCGTCGACGATGTCGCAACCCGTCAAAAACGTGATGGCGCCAAGGCTGGCGCCGCCGCGCAGGAACATCCGGCGCGCCGGATTGGGAATGAGCTTCGCGGCGTCCTTGATCAAAAGCTTCGGATCGACCCCTGGAATGCGTCTTCGAGCCTTCATCGGACCCTCCTCCTCGATCCTTTCGCGATACCGCTGACCCGCCCCTCTGCTGCAAGCGAGCAGGGCTCTTAGCGGCCGAGAATCATGGCGCGCAGGCTCTTGGGCACAAGAACCGAGAGTGTGATGTGGACCAGCAAGAAGCCGACGATCGCCGCCATCGCAAAAAAATGCACGAAGCGCGCCGCATCATATCCGCCGAATAGAGCAACCACCTCCTGTAACTGCACGGGCTTCCAGATCGAGGCGCCTGACGCAGCCGCTACGGCGCCGGCCGCAATCACACCCGCGTACAACAGGCGCTGCACCGCATTGTAGACCGAAAGATCGGCGTGAGAAAGCTTGCCGGTCAAGGCGGCGCGCAGATCGCGAACGACATCCGTCGCCCGGATGGGCAACAGCTTGCGCCGGAATCGTCCGGTCAGGATACCGAGCGCAACATAGATCAGTCCGTTTCCAGCCAGGAGCCACATGGCGGCGAAGTGCCAGAGCAGCGCGCCCGGAAGCCCGTCAAACGCGTCGCCGATGGTGATCGCGGGAGGAAACCTAAACGCGAAAAGCGGCGACGAGTTGTAAATGCGCCAGCCCGACGTGATCATCACGAACATGGCAATGGCGTTGATCCAGTGGGTGATCCGAACCCAGGGCGGATGTATCGCCGAGCTGGACGGCACCTCGGGAAGGTCCGTGAATTTGGCGTCTGCGGTCTCTGACGACATTCTCGGGTCCTTGAACTGGGGATACCACCGGCCGCATCCAACTCTCTCATGCATCGCGCGAACATGCTAAGCTCACATGGCCGGGATTCGCGCACATATGCAGCAATCCACCACGAGATATCACCATGATCAAGAACCATCCCGGCAATTACTTCGAGGATTTCCGCCTCGGCCAGGTCATCACCCACGCGACGCCGCGCACCGTCACGGCCGGCGACGTTGCGCTCTACACGGCCCTATACGGGTCGCGGTTCGCGGTCCAGTCGTCAGATCACTTTGCCCGCGCGATCGGCTATCCAAACGCTCCGGTTGATGACCTTCTCGTCTTTAACGTGGTCTTCGGAAAGACCGTCCCGGACATCTCTCTCAACGCAGTCGCCAATCTCGGCTATGCGAACTGCCGCTTTCTCGCGCCGGTGTTTCCTGGTGACACGCTGTCGGCGAAATCGGAAATCATCGGCCTTAACGAGAACTCGAACCGGAAAACCGGCGTCGTCTACGTGCGCTCGACCGGGTTCAATGCGGCCGGCAGCGCTGTTGTGGACTATGTCCGCTGGGTCATGGTGCGAAAGCGCGACGAGGCCAATCCGCCGCCCGGCAAAAGCGTGCCTTCGTTGCCGAAACTGGCGGCAGCCGACGATCTCGGCACCGCCTGCCCGCCCCTCGCGGACAGAGCTTACGATCTCGCACTCGCCGGCAGCTGCCAAAAATTTGGCGATTATGTGCCCGGCGAACGCATCGACCACGTGGATGGGATGACAGTGGAAGAGGCGGAGCACCAGCTCGCCACCCGCCTCTATCAGAATACGGCGAGGGTCCATTTCAACCAATTCACCGAGGCAAAGGCGCGGTTCGGTCGCCGGCTGATCTATGGCGGGCACGTGATTTCACTTGCCCGCGCACTGTCTTTCAACGGTCTCGCCAACGCGTTCCACATTGCCGCGATCAACGGCGGCCGGCACGTCGCGCCACTGTTCGCGGGCGATACCGTATTTGCCTGGTCCGCGGTACTCGATCGGACGGAACTGCCAAACCGCAGCGATGTCGGAGCTCTGCGACTTCGTCTGGTTGCCGCCAAGAACCGGCCGTGCGCCGACTTTCCCGACCAATCGGCAGGGGACTACGATCCTGCGGTGATTCTGGACCTCGATTATTGGGCACTGATTCCGCGCTAGGCGCATGTTGGTAGCTCCTCGAGTCGAGAATCCGCGGTCAAGCCGCCGTGACCTGTGCCGATTGGGTGCCCTCTTCCGGGAGCACCGCCAAACTCAGGTCGCGTTAACCGCTGCAAAAAAGATCCCCAACCTCTCCCCAGCCCACCGATGATGAATTATTTACAGGGCCGCGCCCCTTCCGACCTTCCCCGGCATGCGCGGGAGGGTGGGATATGCCTATCGCAATGCGTGCAGAGCATGGCAAGGTCGCCATTGTGCTGACGCGCCGTATCTGCTTGAAGGGTGCCGTCACGATTGTGGATCGACAACATGGCTCAAGCCAAGGTCCCCGCCGAGCGGCCGCTGTCGCCGCATCTGACGATCTATCGGCCGGTGCTCTCGATGGTGATGTCCATCGTGCATCGGATCACCGGAGGCGCGCTCTATATCGGAACTTTACTGCTGGTGTGGTGGCTGCTGGCCGCAGCGTCCGGCCCTGCCGCCTATGCGGCGTTTCAGTCGGCGGCCGCGAGCTTCATTGGCCGTGTCGTTCTGTTCGGCTACACCTGGGCCCTGCTCCATCACATGCTCGGCGGGGTGCGCTACCTGATATGGGATACCGGTCATGGCTTTGGGGTGGCCGAGCGGGAGTGGTTGCTGCGCGCCAATCTGGTCGGATCGATCACGCTGACCATCGTCTTATGGGTGGTCGGCGGATACCTGATGGGAGGGCTGCGGTGAGGAGATTCACGCGATGAGCGCGCGCCCCTCCAACATGCGCACGCCGCTCGGCCGGGTGCGCGGGCATGGTTCTGCGAAATCGGGCACCGACGATTTCATCGGGCAGCGTCTGACTGCGATCGCCAATATTCCGCTCGCCATCGCCGCCGTGCTGATCATCATCGCCCTGATCGGGCGCAATCACGCAGCCGTCGCCCAGATACTGGGCTCGACCCCGGTTGCCATCGTCATGGTGCTTTTTATCGTTTCGGTCTTCTATCACATGAGAATCGGCATGCAGGTGATCATTGAGGATTATGTGCACGAAGAACGCGCCAAGTATGCGCTCTTGATCCTCAACACCTTCTTTGCCATCGCGGCGGGATTCGCGGCGATTTACGCGATCCTCAAGCTGTCGTTTGGAGTGTGAGACGATGTCCAGTAGCGGACCAGGAAACGGGGCCGCGCCTGCGATCAATGGGCGGGTCTATCCGATCGAGGACCATGCCTACGACGTCGTTGTGGTCGGCGCCGGCGGTGCTGGGCTGCGGGCGGTGGTGGGATGCAGCCAGGCGGGTCTGCGGACCGCCTGCATCAGCAAGGTCTTCCCGACGCGCTCGCATACGGTTGCGGCGCAGGGCGGCATCTCGGCGGCGCTCGGCAACATGGGCGAGGACGACTGGCGGTGGCACATGTACGACACCGTCAAGGGGTCGGACTGGCTCGGCGACCAGGACGCGATCGAGTATCTGTGCCGCAACGCTTCCGCGGCGGTTTACGAGCTTGAGCACTGGGGCGTGCCGTTCTCACGTACCGAAGAAGGCAAGATTTACCAGCGACCATTCGGCGGCATGACCACCCACTACGGTAAGGGCACCGCCCAGCGCACTTGCGCGGCGGCCGACCGCACGGGTCACGCCATATTGCACACGCTCTACGGCGCATCGCTCAAGCATGCGGCGGAGTTTTTCATCGAATATTTCGTGATCGATCTCATCATGGACGAGGGCCGCTGCCGCGGTGTGGTCGCGCTCAAGCTTGACGACGGCACGATCCACCGCTTCCGCGCCCACATGACGATACTCGCCACCGGCGGATATGGACGCACCTATTTCTCGTGCACGTCTGCGCACACCTGCACGGGCGATGGCAATGCCATGGTGCTGCGCGCCGGCCTGCCGCTCCAGGATATGGAATTCGTGCAGTTTCACCCGACCGGCATCTACGGCGCCGGGTGCCTGATCACGGAAGGCGCGCGCGGCGAAGGCGGATATCTCACCAATTCCGAAGGCGAGCGGTTCATGGAGCGCTATGCGCCGTCCGCCAAGGACCTGGCCTCGCGCGACGTGGTATCGCGGGCGATGACGATCGAAATCCGCGAGGGCCGGGGCGTCGGCAAGAACAAGGATCACATTTTCCTGCATCTCGATCACCTCGATCCCGAGGTGCTTCACGAGCGGCTGCCAGGCATCTCGGAAAGCGCGCGAATATTTGCCGGCGTCGATGTCACGCGCGAGCCGATACCGGTGCTGCCGACGGTGCATTACAATATGGGCGGCATTCCCGCTAATTATCACGGTGAGGTCGTCACCACGAAGAACGGCGATCCTGAGTCGATCGTACCGGGCCTGATGGCCCTTGGCGAAGCCGGCTGCGTTTCAGTTCATGGCGCCAACCGCCTCGGCTCGAACTCGCTGATCGACCTCGTGGTGTTCGGCCGCGCGGCGGCGCTGCGCTGCGCCGAGCTGATCGAGCCTGGCGAGAAGCACGCCGAGCTGCCGAAGGACTCCGCGGAGCTGCCGCTGTCGCGCCTGGACAAGTTTCGCAATGCTGACGGCTCGACCCCGACCGCCGAAATTCGCAGCACGATGCAGAAGGTAATGCAGGCAAATTGTGCCGTGTTCCGGACCGGCGAAGTCCTGGAGGAGGGCTCAAGGCTTATTCATCAGGTGCTCGCCGGCGTCGCCGACACCAAGGTATTCGACCGGTCCCTGATCTGGAACTCCGACCTCATTGAAACGCTCGAGCTCGACAATCTGATCGCCCAGGCCGTCGTCACCATGGATTCCGCCGCCAACCGCACGGAAAGCCGCGGCGCCCATGCCCGCGAGGACTTCCTGGACCGCGACGACAAGAACTGGATGAAGCACACGCTCGCTTGGCTCGATTTTGCCACCGGCAAGGTGCGGATCGACTACCGACCGGTGCACACCTACACGATGACGAACGACGTGCAATACGTCGAGCCAAAGGCGCGGGTGTATTGAGAGGCCATCACACAAAGGCCGTAACCCTGCAATTGGCCACAATGGGCCGGGGGCCATCCCTATCCAACCAATCCTGGAGAAATGCCCAGGTTGACGTCAGAAATGTCCTGACTTGCCGAGCCTTCAACCGGCACGGCAGAGCCC
>JASHYD010001115.1 GCA_030043175.1 Xanthobacteraceae bacterium
TGGTGGGATTGTCGTCAAGGCCGGCTACCCTCCGGAGGATACCCTCGATGAGGCCGACCTGGCTGCCGCCAGATGGGCGTGGCAAAGCAACCGCTCCGCCGGGCGGGGGTCAGAGACGCTGCCGGGGGCAAAGCGCCTTTTCTTGCCGATGCATACAGGCCGTGGCGCGGTCGGCGTCGTGGGCCTCGATAGCGATAAGTCGGGCCCGCTATTGACCCCAGATGGCCGGCGCCTGCTCGACGCATTAATGGACCAGGCCGCGCTTGCCATCGAACGCGTTCGTCTGGTCGAGGACCTCGACCGGGCAAGGCGAACCGCCGAAACCGACCGTCTGCGCTCGGCGTTGCTGACATCGATCTCGCATGATCTCAAGACGCCGCTTGCTGGAATCCTGGGGTCGGCGAGCGCCCTGCGCGGCCTCTCAGGTGCATTGGACGGACCCGCGAAGGCCGATCTCATCAGTACGATTATCGACGAAGCCGAGCGGCTCAACCGGTTCATCGCCAACCTGCTTGACATGACCAAGCTGGAGTCGGGGGCCGTCGTGCCGAATTCTGCCCGCCATGACCTCGGCGAACTCGTCGGCAGCGCTCTTGAACGGACGAGCAAAATCCTCGCTCACCATCGGGTCGAGGTCGACCTCGCCAGAGATTTACCGATGGTGGAAATCGATCCCGTCCTGTTCGAACAGGTGCTGTTCAATCTGCTGGACAACGCCGCCAAATACGCTCCGGCTGGAACCACTGTGCGCATCCAGAGTTGGCGGGACAGGGACTCCATCGGCTTGCAGGTGCTGGACGAAGGCGAAGGCATTCTACCGGGCGACCTGGAGCAAATCTTCGACAAGTTCTATCGGGCCCGCAAAGTCGACCAGGTTCGGGCGGGCACAGGGTTAGGTCTCGCGATCTCACGGGGCTTCATTGAAGCCATGCACGGAACCATCTCGGCAGCGAACCGCACCGACCGCACGGGCGCGGTGTTTACGATCAGGCTTCCGGTTCCCACCCACGCTAAGCGACTGGACACGGCCGCATGAGTGCCGCCCCGGCCAAGGTGCTTGTGGTCGATGACGAGCGCCCCATCCGCAAGCTCCTTCGCACCGGGCTCGCGACGCAGGGCTACGAAATCCTGGAAGCTGCCGATGGCAAGACCTCCCTGGAGCTGCTGGCGCAGAAACCGGACCTGGTCATCCTCGATCTCGGACTGCCAGACATCCAGGGTCTCGATCTCTTGCGAACGATCCGCGCGCGCAACGAAAGCGTGCCGATCGTGGTTCTGTCGAGCCGTGGCGACGAGGCCGGCAAAGTCGACGCACTCGATCTCGGAGCGGACGACTACGTTACAAAGCCTTTCGGCATGGACGAACTCCTTGCCCGGTTGCGCGCCGCACTTCGGCATCAGCTCCACGTTCAGGGAGAACGTCCTGTTTTTCGGGTCGGCGATCTGTCGGTCGATCTCGTGCGGCGCATCGTCAAGGTTGGCGACCGCGAGGTGAAGCTGTCGCCCAAGGAATACGAGCTCCTGCGCCTGCTCGTTCAACATGCCGGCAAGGTGTTGACGAACCGATTCTTGCTTGGGGAACTATGGAGCGACCTCACAGACCCGCAATATCTTCGCGTATACGTGCGACAAGTCAGGCAGAAGATCGAGGCTAATCCTGAACGTCCGTACTATATCCTGACGGAAACAGGGATCGGATACCGCTTGCGGGCGACAGAATAAAGCAACGATCTTCGGTTTATCCACACCAATTGCGCCTTAGTCACGGATTTACAGCGGATTTCGATGGCCCTCAATCCATACTGGCCTCGTCGCCACGCTCGTCCCGGCGATCCCGGACAGGAAGCACCGAGCATCGGGGTGGCCGGGACAAGCCCGGCCACCCCCGAGCGGCCAAGTGCTTCAACCGATGGGACTCCGGTCTAGGCATTCGCCATGGAAATCAAAGAGTTTCTTTTGCCAGCCGATACTTTGATCAAGGTGCGCGGGACCGATAAGACACGCCTGCTGCAAGAATTGTCTGCCCGGGCCGCCGCGAGCCTCAACTTGGATGCCAACCTCATTTGTACCGCGCTGCTCAAACGCGAAGACCTCGGATCTACCGGGACGGGTGGCGGCATCGCTATTCCGCACGCCCGCATATCGGATCTGCACAAGCCTTTCGGCACACTAATTCGCCTCAAGCACGCCATTGACTTCGATGCCATTGATGGCATGCCCGTGGACATCATCTTCCTGCTTCTGCTTCCGGCACAATCCGGCGATCCGCTCAATGCGCTCGCAACCGTCGCACGAAGGCTGAGGAATCCGGAATCGGTTCAGCGTCTCCGCGGCGCTACCAATGACGAAGAGTTATACAGGGCAATACAGTCGGGGCCGCAAATAGGCGCCGCCGACAATAAAAATCCGTAGCGAAGTTTGCGCCGTGGGCCTCGGTTTCCCGAGATTCACGGCGCCAACCACACAGGGCGAGGGTCTGGAGGGCAACCCGGGGCCTCCGCCTGCTAAAAATCCGCTGCCGCGCCCCCGCCTGCGCCACGCACCGTCGATGCAGTCGGAGGCGACCATGCGACGCCGGGATCGCGGAAGCGGTTGACGATCGGGTAACGGCGGTCGCGCCCGAAATTCTTTAAGGTCACTTTCACGCCCGGCGCGGCCTGCCGGCGCTTGTACTCCGCAAGGTAGAGCATGCGTTCGATCCGCATCACCATGTCGCGATCGAAGCCGGCGTCCACGATTGTCGAGATCGCCTGCTCGTGCTCCACCAGCCTGCTGAGCACAGCGTCGAGCAGGTCATAAGGCGGCAGCGAATCCTGATCCGTCTGATCCTCGCGCAGTTCCGCGCTCGGCGCACGAATGAGAACGTTTTCCGGGATGACGCGCCCCGCCGGTCCAAGTGCGCCATGGGGCTGCCAGGCGTTGCGCAAACGGGCGAGGCGATAGACCTCGGTCTTGTAAAGGTCCTTGATGGGATTGAAGCCGCCGTTCATGTCGCCATAGAGCGTGGCGTAGCCGACAGACATTTCCGACTTGTTGCCGGTCGTCACCACCATCAGGCCGAACTTGTTGGAGATCGCCATCAAGATCGTGCCGCGTGCCCGCGCCTGGAGATTTTCCTCCGTGACGCCACGCGGCAAGCCGTCCGTAAGCGGCGCCAAAGCCTTCTCTAATCCCTCGACTGCAGACGCAATCGGCACTGTGTCGTAGGCAATGCCGAGCGCTTTTGCCACGGCAGCTGCATCGGCGAGCGATTCCGGCGCCGTGAAGCGATAGGGCATCATCACGCAACGGACGCGCTCGGCCCCCAGGGCGTCGACCGCCATTGTGGCACACAGCGCCGAATCGACGCCGCCCGACAGTCCGATCACGACGCCGGGAAACCGGTTCTTGTTCACATAATCGCGCAAGCCCAGCATGCAGGCGGCATAATCGGCCTCATCGCCAGTCTCGAGCCGTGCGATCGATCCGGGTTCTGCCCGCCAGCCCCCCGCAGTGCGGACGAACCGGACGGTGGGGGTGTCCTCGCGGAACGCCGGCAGCTGCGCCGCAAAGCTAAGGTCAGGGTTAAGCACGAAGGAGGCGCCCTCGAAGACGAGTTCGTCCTGGCCGCCAACCTGGTTCGTGTAGACCAGCGGCAGGCCTGCGTCCTTGACGCGGGCGACCGCGGCGTTGAGCCGTTCGTCAACCACGCCACGCCGATAAGGCGAGCCGTTCGGCACCAGCAGGATCTCGCCGCCGGTCTCGCTGATGCATTCGACCGGCTCCGGCCCCCAGATGTCCTCACAGATCGGCACCCCGATACGCACGCCACGAATATTCAGCGGGCCCGGCAACGGGCCCGGCGCAAACACGCGCTTCTCGTCGAACACGCCGTAGTTCGGCAGGTCGACCTTGAATCGCAGACCGGCGACGCGGCCGCCGTCGAGCAGCGCCGCCGCATTGTAGAGCCTGCCGTCCTCCACCCACGGCGTGCCGATAATCATTGCGGGTCCCCCATCGGCCGTATCGCGCGCCAGCATCTCCACGGCCGCACGACTGGCGGCCTGGAGGGCCGGCTTGAGCACCAGGTCTTCGGGTGGGTATCCGCAGATAAACAGCTCGGCAAGCAGAACGAGGTCGGCGCCCGCCGCGGCCGCTTTAGCCCGGACGGCGCGCGCCTTCTCGGCATTGCCGGCGACGTCGCCCACGATTGGATTGAGCTGGGCGATAGTGATGGCAAACCGGTCAGGAGCGCTCATGGCAATTCATCTAGCGCCCGCCCGCCACGGCGGCAATCCCGGGCCCTCGCCTCTGCGCGCTTGCGAGCAGAGGCCGTATTTTGTGCGCTCGTTGTGCAAATTTCCAGGTGCGAGGCGTTCGACGAGTTTTGACAATAGCAATCAGGGCTTGTGGAAAGGCCCCTCGGCCGGGCACTCTCCTCCGCAAGCCCGCAGAGTCAGCCTTCGGTTCCCGGTTCCGAGAGTTCCCCGCTGCACGGCGCAGAGGGGACGCAAAGGACGCAGCGCTCGCCTCGCAACTAAAGCCCGGCGGCGGCCGGCAGCGGCAGCCCTCGGCCGAGACGTTCCTTCTTGAGAAGCTCGGCAAGCAAAAACGCAAGTTCGATCGACTGCTCGGCGTTCAATCGGGGATCGCAGAAGGTGTGGTAGCGATCGTTGAGGTCTTCTTCGCTGATGGCGCGGGCCCCACCGGTACATTCCGTCACATTCTGACCGGTCATCTCGAGATGGACGCCACCCGCATAGGTACCTTCCGCCTGATGAATGGCGAAAAACGACTTGACCTCGGACAGGATGCGATCGAAGGGCCGGGTCTTGTAGCCGGACGCGGACGCAATCGTGTTCCCATGCATCGGATCGCACGACCACACCACCTCTCGCTTTTCGCGGGTTACGGCGCGCAACAGCGGCGGCAGCAGGTCGCCGATCTTGTCCCAACCCATGCGACAGATGAGCGTGAGACGACCGGACGCGTTGTCCGGGTTGAGGACATCAATGAGACGCAAGAGTTCGTCCGCCTTCATTGACGGACCGCATTTGAGACCAAGCGGATTACGAACGCCTCGGCAGAACTCCACATGGGCGTGATCCAGCTGGCGGGTGCGATCCCCGATCCACAGGAAATGCCCCGAGGTTGAGTACCATTCGCCGCTCGTGGAATCGACGCGGGTCATCGCCTGCTCAAAGCCGAGCAGCAGCGCCTCGTGGCTGGTGTAGATGTTGGTGCTGCGCAGCTCCGGGTGGTCTTCGAGATCGAGGCCGATGGCCTGCATGAAGCCGAGGGCCTCCGAGATGCGGTCGGCGAGCTCGGTGTAGCGGCGCGACTGCGGGCTGTCCTTGACGAAGCCGAGCATCCACTTGTGCACACTGCCGAGATTCGCATAGCCGCCCTGGGCAAGCGCGCGCAGCAGGTTGAGGGTTGCGGCCGATTGGCGATAAGCCTCGACCTGGCGTCGAGGATCGGGCGTACGCGCGGCCGCGGTGAACTCGATGTCGTTGATGATGTCGCCACGGTAGCTCGGCAGCTCGACGCCGTTGCGCTTCTCGGTCGGCGACGAACGGGGTTTCGCGAACTGCCCGGCGATGCGGCCGATCTTGACCACCGGCAAGGCGGCCGCGAAGGTCAGCACCACCGCCATCTGCAGGAACACGCGGAAGAAGTCGCGGATGTTGTCGGCGGCATGTTCCGCAAAGCTCTCGGCACAGTCGCCGCCATGCAGCAGGAAAGCTTCGCCGGCCGCGACCCGGTCGAGATGCTTGGTCAGCGTCCGCGCCTCACCTGCAAAAACCAGCGGAGGAAAGGAGGCAAGCTGCTTTTCCACGTCAGCCAACGCAGCCCCGTCCGGGTACTCCGGCAGCTGCAAAGCAGGCTTTCTGCGCCAAGTGTCTGGCGTCCAACGTTCCGCCATCAGTTACTCCTTCGCGGGGTCCGGCTCGGGCCCGGCCCTTGCCCCCATCGCCAGGCTCGTCATTACCAGCGGGCTCTGCACGGCTTATACACAAAACGAACTCACGATCCACGAAAAGGAGTGCCCCACCCAAGAGGCTCGGCTGGAACCGGGGGTCTGTTGCAGCGATGCCAGCACCCACCATGGCTACCCACTTGGTGCAATTTGTACCCACGGCCACATATGAGAGGACCGGTGTGGGACCAACCCCACGTCACCGTAAACGCACCCCCGGGACAGTTTTTATCATGCTACAGAAGGTAGAATTAAGTCTAGAGTGCATCAGTTTTCTGAGTGCGGCTTGACAGCCTGGTACAAATACTCTTTAAGCTTGTAACTATTGCCTATAGAGCGTCTCCTTCACTTTGCGGCGTCCAGGTAAGTATCTCAAACCCAGGCAAGCCTGGCGCCGCTTTTCTTTCGTAACGTCTGATTTGTCGTAAATTGTACTTGCGGCATTAGAAGAGACCATGTAGCAATCGCGGCATCCTCACGCGAAGCTGAGGTAGGAACTTGTGACTTAGGACAATAGGGGTAGAACTCTATTGTCCCTTTTCCTCTTGCACGCAAAACTATCCTGTGGGTTTTTTCTGCTACTGTTTGGTGATTCGCTTCCGCTTCAATGGAGTAATCACCATGAAACAAGATCAGACAATAGCAGCAATGCTGACCGCCGCTCTGATCCAAGCACATTTCAATCTTGTGCATAAGAATGGAGGGGATACCGTCCAAGGGGCAGTGGATTTGTACTACGAATGCCTTGATAAACTTAGAAAGACAAGGCCTAAGTTACAAGCGAGAGAAACCAACGCTTATTCAGTATAGCGACAATAAACTCCGGAAGGTTCTTTTCCTTGCGGGGTTTGCATGCGGAGATCCCTCTTAATAATTTGATAGAAAGCATTCTCATTTTTATTGCGTTGCTTTATTGATATATGACCGAATTCCCAAGCCAATTAGATCAAAGGCAAAGCACCAAGATTCGCCAACCGAGAGGTAAGGGCCGCGGCGGGTTTATTTTCGCCAGTCACGCCGCGGAAGAGCGCTTTTTCTTGGCGAGCCGCATCTTGGTAGATTGCGACTGGATCACCTCAGTGTGATCGCGATCAGCCCTCATGTGCGATTGCGGCGTCGTTGGCGTCCGCGAACGTGAGCAGTTACCGGTTGGTCGAAGGCACGCAGGCCGAGAACGCTCGGCATACCCTCTCTCTCGATAGTTTAAGTCTCATACGAAATGAGAGCTTCAGGTGGAAACGCCGATACCTCCGCGCGTTGGTCTAGTTGCAGTTTCGCCATCTCGGAGGATGCCATGGCAGAACTATCGATTATCTTTGGTTTGGTAATGATCTGGGGCGCAACTTGTGCATTATTTCCTAGATCACAAGGTGATGGAGCCGGGACCGGTGGCGACGCTGTGACGGGGATTGGTCCCGGCGCTGGAGCGGGCGCGGGCACAGGAACTGGCGGGTAGACACGCACCGTGATGAAGGCCTGCTATTATGGCTGCGTTGTTCTTTGCAACCCAACATTGTGGTGACTTGCGTCGACTTTTGTAGGTTTCAGGCTTGGTTCGCCCAATCTGGCGCAGTCGCGCCGAGCCGGCGGGTCCCCGCAGGTTTCGTCATACCCGGCCGAAATTGGCGGCACAATTTGTTTATGTCGGCTGAAATCCGAGCACGGCCGGCACGCGATGATGACGTGCGGCGGGGCCCGTCGTGTTAAAAACGCAGCCACCGTACCGCCCGACATCGCAGGGTCGAGTTTGACCCGATCCGAAGTTCCCGTCGCCGTGGTGGCTCCCATTGACGTCGAAAGACCCCGCCGGATGTTGCGCCATCTCCTCGCTGCGCATGCGCTCCCCGCGATCCACCACGTAGCGCCGAATTTCAATACGGAGCGGCTTGCCTGATTTTGAGGCGAACGTCGCTTTAGAACAAGCCGATATCGCGGATGAGCGGCATGTTTCAGAGCGGCGTGGTGTGAGAAGCGGTCCCCGATGCGCGGGTGTTTCGCGCGAGACCGATCTTCGTCGAACTGAAATCAGGCGCTGGCCAGAACGTGAACGCAGGACGCAAATAGACACCGCTATCCACAGCGCCAAAATCGTCCCGAGCAGCGTTGGCGGGACGGCGAACACGACACTGCTGACTTGACGCAATCGCCTTCATTGGCCCAACGTTTGCGCCTCGCAGAGGATTGGTCATGCCCGTCAGAATCATTGGAATGATCGGAGTGACACCGCCCAGCCGCGAAGCCAGCTTGCACGTGATCGAGGGCGGCTTGTCGCCAGGCTATCTGACTGAATTTGCTCGCACCCATGATCGTGCCGGTTTCGATATGGTGCTGGTGGGCTATTCATCGTCGTCGGCGGAAGGGTTCCTGGTCGCCCTGTATGCGGCCATGCAAACGGAGCGGCTTGGCTATCTCGTCGCACACCGGCCTGGCTTCGTGGCTCCGACCTTGCTGGCACGCAAGATCGCGACGTTCGATCATTTGACGGGCGGCAGGCTCGCGGTTCACATCATCACCGGCAAGTCGGATGACGAACAACACGGAGATGGGGATTTCAGCCCTAAAGACGAGCGTTACCGGCGGGCAGCGGAATATCTCGAATTGATGAAGCTCGTCTGGTCGAACGAACGGCCGTTCGATTTCGCCGGCGATTTCTATCGCGTCAAGGGCGCGCATTCCGATGTTCGCCCGCTGCAGCAGCCACATCCTCTGCTATTCTTCGGCGGTGCCTCGCCGGGCGCCCTTGAGATGGGCGCGAGACTTTGCGACGTCTACGCGATCTATGCCGAGCCGCTCGCGTCGACACGCGAGCGCATTGCCCAGTTTCGCGCGCAAGCGGCGTCGTTCGGGCGGGTGCCGGGATTCAACGTTTCAGTGCGCCCTATCATTGCCGAGAGCGAGGGAGCCGCATGGGACAAGGCCAACCACATTCTCGCGGCGATGAACGAGACGAAGGGCTGGAGGCGACAGGAAGAGGCGATCGGCCCCGTTGATAATGCCGGTAAGCGGCTCATGCGCTTCGCGTTGGAGAGCAGTATTTATGATGAACGTCTGTGGATGCCGATTGTGCGGGCGACCGGCGCGCTCGGTAATACGTCGTGCCTCGTTGGCACACCCGAACAGGTCGCCGAAGCCATCATCAAATACTACCGACTCGGAATCGACTCGTTCCTCATTCGCGGTTTCGACCCGCTGAACGACGCGGTTGAATTTGGGAGAGAGCTCATCCCACGTATCAAGGCCGGTACGGCCTCGATCGACCGCATCAAAGCAGCCGAATGATGCGCATCTTGCTGATGCCGATAACAACGACCTGCAGATGACAGTCAACCGCCGCCAGCTCCCGCGGGTGGCTTGTTCGCGCACGCGTGGCCACAGTGCTGGCAAGTCGCATACAGTCCGCGCACGCCATGCTGGGCCTGCTGCCGGGCGTCATGAGGCGGATTGGTTGGTCATCCTTCAGTTTCAAGCTAATGACAGACAAGGAACGCCATCAAGTGACGGTGATCGGTTCGATGCAGGCCAAGATCCCGAGTTGGATCCGCTACCATCTCGACGATGAACAAATTGCGGTGCTGGCTGCGCGGTGCGGCGTCGCGTGCGATCGTTTCCAATTGCGATCCGCCGATCTCGTCATGGGGTGGACCGCTCGCTAGTCGTGCTGATGCGGGGTAATATTTGCGGAGCAAGGGGGGCAGGTCGTCGCCGCTGGATCGGGGCAACGGACAACGGAACCCGATGCCGCCTGCTGATTCCGCAAACGGCTCACGGCGCCAAAAGGAGTCCGAGATGAGGTACGGTCACCTTTGGGTGGCGCGTTATGTGACGAGCGGCGCGGATTGGTGAAAACGGATGTTAATGCTAAGACAGTGACATTTAGCCACGAAATAAACGGCGGATCACGCGCTTGGCGCTAATCCGCGCTTCGTTAAGCAGCATAAATAGGGAGGCTCGCATGGAGCTGATGCAAGAGCGAGAACTGCCAACGCGGCGCGACATCGTCGCTTCGACGGCGGCAGGGGCCGGCGCACTCCTGGCGGGGAAATTGGCGTGGGCCCAGGCGGCGCGATTGCCGGGGCGGATCGACCTACACCATCATTACTTTCCGCCTGCATTTCTTGACGCGCAGCGCAATGCAGCGGTGCGGCAGAACCGACCTGCCGCGCTGGGCGCGGCGCTCGCGGGCTGGTCGAAGGCGAGGACGATCGAAGCGATGGACCGCTATGGCATCGCGATCGGGATTCTTTCGATATCAACGCCTGGCCCCTGGTTCGGAAACATCGAAGAATCCGAGCGCCTCGCGCGCGAATGCAACGATTACGCGGCCGAGATGATGCGCGACCATCCGGGCCGCTTCGGCCTGTTCGCGGCCCTGCCGCTGCCCGATCCAGATGCGGCGCTGCGGGAGATCGAATATGCTTTCGACACGCTCCACGCAGATGGTGTCGCCTTCATGACGAGTTACGCGACCCGTGCCGGCACGACGTGGCCGGGCGACGCGTCGCTTGCGCCCGTCTTCGCCGAGTTAAACCGTCGCAAGGCGGCAGCGTTCTTCCATCTCGGTCGCCTGGGCTCATCGCAGCTGTGTTGCGGCAATGTTGTTTCCGGCGTGCCGGACGTCATGGCGGAGACGCCGCACGAAATGACGCGGGCGATCATGAGCCTCCTGTTCAACGGCACGCTGTCGCGCAATCCGGATGTCCGCTTCATCTTTACCAATGCCGGAGGCACAGTGCCGATGCTTTCGGGCCGGATCTCCGCGGCGACCAAGCGCCTCGGCGCCGAGTTCGATAGGATTGCGCCGAAAGGCGCCGAATACGAACTCAAGAAGCTTATCTACGAGGTGTCGAACGCGACTTCACCGACAAGCCTCGCCGCAGTGACCGCGCTCGTACCGCCGTCGCAGATCGTTTTCGGCACGGACTATCCGTTTGTGCCGATCGAGGCCACCATCGCGGGCATCGATGCATTCTGGGCGGGCCCGTTGCGCGATCCAGTATACCGCGCGAATGCCGCAACGCTGCTGCCGCGCCTCGCGTGAGCCGCCGCAACGGCGCTGCGTCGTACCGCAGCATCCTTGCGCTCGCCGCCGGCCGCGAGCCAATCGCGGGGCAAGCTCGGCTGGGAACAGATTTCCCACCGCTATTTCTAAAGTATATCACGACGTGTCGGCGTTGTCCGCCTCCGACCTCGTCAGCAACGCAGCATTCGTTCCTATCGCCTTGCCGTCACCTCGATCTCGACGAGCTTGCCGGGCGTTGAATAGCCCTCGACCATCTCGATTTCGGCATTTTCAAGCGGCACTGGCACGATCGCCGAGGCTATATCGAGCACCGATTGCGGCTTCTCGCTCTTGTGAAGCATGAACGAGACGCGCACCACGTTGCGCCAGTCGCATCCGTTCTCCTTGAGGCGCGCGCCAGCGCGCGGAAGGATCTCGGCGCATTGCTCTTTTAGGGTCGGCAACTCGTCGTTCGTCATGCCCGCGTGAAAGACCAGCGGACCCCAGACGAGATGCCGGATGAAAACCGCCACCGGGTCCATCTCGGTCACCTTGCGCGGTGCGCCCTCGGTCGGCGCCGCCATGGCCCAAAGCTCGAGTGCCACGTCGGAGTACCAATCGAGATGGTCCGGTGAGATGAAGCTCGAGGTCGCAGCGCGGGCCTGACCGGAGAAGGCCCGTCCGCGCGCAGCGCTTACGATATTGCGCGCGTCCCGCGTGCGGCCGTAGACGCGAGTGCGCACGACATTCCTGTCGAGGGCAAGCCCAAGCGACGCAAGCTCCGGGCCCGCACGGTCGAAAAGGCCCTGTGATTGCTTTTCGAGCGATTGGCCTGGCTCGCCTTCCAGCCAAATGTATCCGAAACGTTGACCCTGCCAGTTGTAGACCCGCTTGCGCATTGATCCCTCCCTTGCACCTTTGGAGCGTTGCCTTCAGCTCACTCACTTCTACTCCCGGCGTGCTGCACGATCCACTAGACCAAAATGCCGGTTCGACCCGCCATGGGGCGATGCGGCACGATTTTCGCTAGCACGCCACGGGTAGAATGCTCGCATTCGAGTCGCGCAAGTAGTATTTTAATAGGGATAATAGATATGCCTAAGGACTCCCACGCGCCTCAAGACGGCCGAAGGGGCCAGGCCAATTACCACTGCCCGACACTCCTAAGCTCGCCTTCCAGGCTGATGCTGACCAGTTGCGCGCCCGCAGCCGACAAATGAGTTTCGTCCATATAGATGAACTTGCCTTGCTCCGTGAATATCCGGCACTCGTGCTCGTTACAGAGATGGTCGAATAATGAAACGACCTGAGCGCGCTCGCTTTGCAGGGCCAATCGCAATAGCTTCTTTACCCTCTTGTCCGCTTCGGCCGCATTGGAACTGCCAATGACGCACTCGGAGGGCGCTCGCCCGGTCAATTGCGCCCGTTCAACGCAGTTGACAGGATTTAACCTCGGTACTGTCGCTTGGGCGACAATTATCACCCGGTGACCTGCGCGCGTGAGAGCATGAACTGTGCCTGTGATCGTCTTAATAAAATAGTTGCGGGATTCCTCGATCGACGCGTGTCCCAGGCTGTCCGTCAAGAGTATCGATCCAGAGGCGTATGCGTCCCACAATGCAGCAAGGATAACGGTCTGGTAGGGGTGCTTCGCGAGCACTTCCATGGCCGCCTTGTTGAATTCCGGACAATCCCGCCGGAAGTCATCCTCGGGGACAAACAGCACTCCGGGTAGTGGCGCGCAACCGGCCTTGGTCATCTCCCGGGTCGTGAATCCCCATCTTTCGCCGAGACTTGTCAGCGCGGGAGCGAGCTGGGCTGCGTGTGAATCGCCCCACAAGACTACATCATAGTTGTTGGCCTGTGACTTGCCGAGAAGGCATCCTTGAACGGGCGGAAGCATCGCGTGCCGAGCGAGGCACGGAGACGCCTGAAACGCTCGTGCCTCTCTTCTAACCATATCGATTTCGCGACCGGTTTCAGTCCTGCCAGGGAAACCGTCGTAAAGTATAATCAACCCGCCAGCGCCCATCACGGCAAACCCCGCGAACACGCCGCCAACCCATGCTCGGCTTTTGTTCGCGGTTCGAAAGTGACGAAAAGTCTCCTCGACGAAACGCCAGGACAGATATGCAACAATGACAATGAAGCCGCCCAACCAACATGTTTCATCCAGCTGCAGATCCCGACCGAGATAGAGACGAGCGAACACAAGGGCGGGCCAATGCCACAAATAAAGCGAATAGGAAATGCGGCCGATGAATGCGATTGCCGGTAATGACAACAATCGACCGCCGACAGTCGGGCCCGCATCTCCTGCCGCAATGACAAGCGTTGCGCCGATGCAAGGAACGAGACAGACTATGCCGGGAACCGGTGTTGTCGAGTCGTAGCAGATGATTGCGAGGCAGATTAGGAGGAGGCCGATAATGGAGGCAAGATCGGCGACACGGCGGCACAGCCGCTCATTCCAGCGAGATAGCAAGGGAGTTGCCAGGAGAGAGCCAAGTAACAGCTCCCAAGCTCGCGATGGCGTCATGTAGAATGCTGATTCCCGCGAATGATGCACTAAAAATTCACTATAGCTGAGTGACGCGACGAGCATCACAGTCACTGCAGTCGCCTTCACCTTTTCTGAGAATCGGGAATTGAGAGTTACGAGTATCACTGGCCAGATAACGTAAAACTGCTCCTCAACCCCCAGCGACCAAATGTGCAATAGGGGCTGTTCTGCACTCCGCGCGTCGAAGTAGTCGATCTGATAACCAAAGAAAACGTTGGACGCGAACGCTCCGGATGCCATGAGTGACTTGCCATAGATGATTAACTCACTAGGCACCAAGAGGATGCAGGCGAATGCGGAGGCAATCAGCAGCATAACAAGGAGCGCCGGAAAAATACGTCGTATCCGCCGGTCGTAAAAGGAAACGAAACAAAAGCGCTTACCACTGTTTTCGATGATTTTCGTAATGAGATAGCCGGATATAACGAAAAAGACGTCCACGCCGACGAAGCCGCCGGAGCAGTATAGGTGAGCGTGATACAAAATGACCGGCACGACAGCGAATGCCCGAAGGCCATCGATGTCACGCCGGTAGGCTGACGCGGCCATAGCTCTCCCAATTCAAAAGCCGCTCATAATGACGTTTGGTGCCGTCACCGTCCTTATTCAAAGTACTTACCGTTTATGAATTTTCGCGATCGTGACGTTTCTGCAACGCCAGTTCCACGCAACGGAACTCACACCATGTCGATTATCCGACAAATGGACCAACGCTGGCGATCGTAGCGCGCCGCTATTGAACGAGCCGGAGGGATCGGCCGTCTCACCACGGGATTTTAACGCGCTTATCGAAGAGGCCGGATGCGAGAACAATGGGCGAATGGGCGCGGATGTTGATATTTGCGATGTGGGACATCGAGCTCCACGGTTCGTCATGCCGATGCTGGCAGCTTGGCAATTTCGGTGAGCAGCTTGAGGCAGCGCCGGCGCAGAGTGATGAAGCTGACACGGCATCGAGCCGATCGAGCCCGGCATGGGTAGTGAGTTTGGAATCGAAGACGAGACGCTGGGGCGCGCTGCCATGCTGGCGCTTCCAGAAATCGATGAAGCGAAAGATTTCGTCGGCCTCCTCGCCCTTGCGAATATCGGCGTTGGAATAGCAGAACACTTGGGTTTCGGGAGCCTGCGCTGAATGCGGACGTCTGGGCCTCGTCTACCTCACCACGCGGGCAAAGCGCACATCAGTGGAGACCGAACTACTCTGAAGGAAGGGTCCAGCTCATCGACAACATAGGTGCACAGCGCCGGCGGTGAGGCCACCGTGGGGGAAGCAAGTAGTCAGTGGACGATTTCTATCGACGCCCCCCAGACGAACAACGGTCGACGCGTGTAACCAACCCGTGTAACCAACCGGCGAATAAGAGTATGATCAACGGTCGTCTGAAGCGCCGGCCCTGTGCACTCGCTTGGAAGCATACCCGATGGCCAGGGAGGGTCGTTTGTTGCCGGCCGTTGCCAACGGACGGAAGAGCTACTTTCCGCCGCAAAATTTGGTCGGGTGAAGTTTGGCAGAGAATAGCACAATTGAGAGAGGCGGACCCAGGTGCATTCGTCGACACCGCGATTGAGCTGGGGTCCTGGGATGGATTGGCGCATGAGGTGCTGACCAATGCCTGGTATATCTGATATCCATCGATGGGATCGATAATTTCCTCGATCTTTCTTTTCCGCAGTGGAAGGAAGAGACCGCAGCCGGTTAATGAGCACTGAAACTATGCGCGATGATCCGCTCCTTGACGCGTAAACGACGTCATTAGCGGCCGCGCAGGCTATGACTTGAGACCATCCGAAAGGTAAGTCGGGGAACGCCTCGCGAAACGATCTCCTTGATTGCCAACGGCCCAGGGTCGGGGGGAGCAAACGCCCTGCCGCAATGCGTCGAGGCCGTGTGATTTGCGTTTATTCGTTTTTTAAGCGCC
The DNA here is from genome assembly GCA_030043175.1 of Xanthobacteraceae bacterium. The sequence goes on from JASHYD010001115.1 coordinate 15,441, forward strand.
CACGCACCTCAAAAATCGCCGTGTGCGGCATCGTTGCGCGTCTACTTGTCCCATCCCTGGCAGGAATTGACGTTTCTGGCGCCCTCGGCGATGGTCAG
>JASHYD010001116.1 GCA_030043175.1 Xanthobacteraceae bacterium
GGGCCTGGTTGACCCAATCGTTCAGCGCGCCACGATTGCTACGGGCTGCATGAGCTGCTTCGCTACATACTCGCCGATCTTGTGGCCCATGTCCTGGCCGACTTTGGTCGAAAACCGATAGTGGAAGCCGGCCCAAATTCGTGCCTCGGAGACCTCGTCGGAGAAGGTGCGCACGTTGGTCCAGCGGTGGACGACGCCAGGCGCGGTCGGGCTGGCGATCGACACCTCCGGCATCTCGGTCGTGCCGAACACGACTTCCATCACGCCGACGAGGCTGGCACTGGAGATGCAATGAGCACACGGGTATTCCGGATGCATTGGCGTCGCGTCAATCGGCTCCCAGGCAGCATCGCGTTCGGTGGCCGAATTGTTGTCGATATCGCCGTTGCGGATGGCGGTGACCGGACGCCAGAATTCATAATGGTACTTGGCGTCAAACACCGCGATCAGCGCATCTTCCCTCGCCACTGCCGCAAGCGCAAACAGGCGAGCGCTGTCGATAAGGCTGAGCTTCCTGGCCTCCACAAGTGTACGGATGACCGGATAGTAGCCTCTGCCGTCAGTCATCAGCCAGAAGCGGGCGTTTTCCGTCTGCCGTGCAGACCGCTTGGTGCTGGCGCGGCTGCCGAGCCCCTTGATCTCATTGTAGTCGGCGGCCCACTCCGCGCTCTCGAGCGTGATCGGCGGCGCGGGCCGGAACTGCGACGCACTGGTCAAGGCGAAAGGCTTGACCTTCGGCCACTGCGATGCCGCCGTGGGTGCGGTTGGTACGTATATGCCGGCGGTGGTCCGGGGCCGGTAGGTGTCCGGCGCCCGTGCACCATCGTTCGCGCGCTCTTCCAGGATCTTGGCCGCAACCGCTTCGCCAAGCCTGATCCCCTCGGCCTTTGCGGAGCTATCGGGAATGGCGGCGAGATAGGACTCCAGCAAGGACTTCATCGTGGCCTGCGTCTGCGGGTTGATGCCGGCGAGCACCGTGCCAGCGGCGGCGGCTGCGGCGGCGTCTTTCGAGGTGGTCGGCGAGGCCGGAAGCTGGATCAGATAGGGCCGGTACTTGCGTTCGATTGAGTTGACTGCATCGAACATCGCCACCTGCGCCATGGCGATGATCCGCTCGGCGGGCGGCGGTCCTATATTATGCAGGACGCCAAAGGCTACGGCGTTCTCGTTCCAGTCGGTGATGACATCCGCGGATGCGGGATGGGCCAAGCCGAAGATCGCGACCGCTGCCAACATTCTGCGAGTGCTGAGTCTCATGGAAAATCTCCACATTTTGCGCCGCTGCGAGCTCGCTGCGGCGACCTGTTGAACGTGAACTTGCGTTGCTGGCGCAACAAGTCTGTTTTTCGAACTAGCGCGAAGGCGGCTAACGTGGTTCATTGCCGTATGGTGAGTGGCTATGATCAGTTTTGTCCTATTGCAAAGGCGTCGGAAATCCTGGCGACGCGCTGGACGCCTCTCATCCTCCGCGAGCTGATGGCTGATATTCATTCATTCAATGACATTCACCGCGGTGTTCCGCTGATTTCGCGCGCGGTGTTGGTGGCACGTCTGCGCGAATTGGAACATCACGGAATTGTTGAGCGGCGCAAGCGCGATCACGGACCAGGCTACGGATACTGGCTCACGCCTGCCGGCGATGCTTTTCGCTCTGTCGTGAGCGAGCTCGGACACTGGGGCCTTGTTCATGCGCGCGATGTCAAGTCGACCGATCTCGATCCAAGCTACCTGTTATGGGCCTTCCGAAAGCGCGCAAGATTGGACGCACTGCCGGACCATCGGATAGTCGTTCGTTTTGAGTTTTCGGGCGTACCGGCCAATCATATGAAATTCCGTACCCTTTGGCTGATCCTTGAGCAGTCGGGCGCGGATGTGTGCGCTAAAGACCCCGGCTTCGAAATCAATCTCATCGCCCGCGGAAAGATCGCCGATTTCGTCAAGGTTTATCTCGGCCACGCTCGATGGCGCGATCTTGAGGGGACAGCACTGAGGATCGAAGGCGACCGCGCGTTAGCCAGGCAGTTCCCCAGCTGGATTCGTCTCGACAAAGTGGTCGGTCGCGACTTCCCGGTCGTGAAGGGGATCGACCGCCAGAGAGGGGATATATCCCCAGGGCCGATGCACGCGGCCGTCTCACAGCGATAAAAGCAGTCCCAAGCTTTTCGGCATACCCGTCGCCGATTGACTGTGAATCGAGCGAACGAACTGGCTCCGAAGGACTCGGCTGGCCAAGCCCGCGGGCGTGGGAGAGTCCGAATTTGGCCCAAGGCTGCCGACTTGGGGCGTTGCAGCAAGTCGTCAGCTTTCTTGGATACACCGGACGTGCGGCTGACGCAGTAGGGAGGGCAGTCCTTGGCCCACGGCCGCCAGTCTGGCACCTCAGTCTCCGCAGGGAACCGATCGCTAGCTCCATTCGGCGGCGCCCCACGGGGTGAGGCTGGGGAGGGCATGGGATTGGACGTGGAATTCACCGTCGAAGATGAGGGTGTTTTCACGTCTCCCTGGTCGGCGAGCATGATCTACTGGCCACCGTTGGTGCCAACGGGGCAATGGCCAGAAATCACCTGCGCTGAAAACGCCAACGGGTATGATTGGCGCAACCCTGCCAAGAAAGCCCCGATGCCCGTGGCGGATAAGTCCATCCCGACCTGAGACAAAGCCGAGCGCCGCGCGCAGGCGCCGTCATAGGATGGCCTTCAGGCCACCGCCGCACAGGCGGCTCGTCCTTGACGGTGCCAAGCACGGCGCTACGCTGGTTGGTTCGTGAACGGCGTGCCATCGACGAGCATCCGATGCATGATGACAGCGAGTTTGCGGGCCAGCGCCACCGCGGCTTTCTTCAGCCCAGCCCGCTTGGCGATCCGCATCCCCCAGCTCTTCAGGGTGGTACAGCCTTTGAGCGACCTTGTGAGGATGAGGTGAGCGGCCTCGTAGAGCACCGCACGCACCGAGCCGTCCCCGTGCTTTGAAATCCGGCCGCTGTAGTCGGTTTGCCCGGACTGATATCGCGTTGGCGTCATGCCGAAATACGCCCCGACGGCTTTCGACGATTTAAACCGTGATGGGTCGTCGATCGCACAGGCAAAGGTCAGTGACACGATGACGCCGACGCCTGGCGTTGTCATCAGCAGCCGTGCCCGCGTATCGATACGCGCGATTGCCAGCAGCCGCTTCTCGAAGTCATTGAACTGGCGCCGGAGCACTGCGCGCACCGCAAGCAGCGCGGATGCAATGACCTCCAGACTTGGATGTCCGGCAACAAGCTCCCTGATACGCCCCTCGAACCCCACCGGGGTCGTCTTGCCGACCTTCAAGCCGAAGCCACGCAGAATGCCGCGCAGGCTCGATTCAGTTTCGTGGAGCTGCTTCTGCACCAGTTTGCGCGCGGTCAGCATGGCGCGCGTCTCCTGGGCTTCCATCGACTTGCAATGCACCGGCCGGAACCAGCCCAGCCGCATCAGTTCGGCAATCCCACGTGCATCCTT
>JASHYD010001117.1 GCA_030043175.1 Xanthobacteraceae bacterium
AGAAGCGGTGGGTCATGTCGCCGGTGTAGTCGTCATCGGTGATATTCGGACCCTGCAGCGGGAACGGACCCGGCGGCAGCGTGCCGGCGCCCGGAATACGAGTATCGAGCACGCCGGTAGGCAAGCCGGTGGCGCCGGTCGTCAGAAGTTCGACGTCGCCAGGGTTGATGTCCTGCTCACCGAGAGATTGGACAATCGCAACCGTCGCGAACGGCGCAGTCGGGTCTGTTATCGGGTTCGTGCTCGGCGCTGATGGCGCACCGTTCGTATTAGGCTGCGGCATCAGATTGGTGGGGCTGTAGGGGATTTTCGCCGCGTCGGGCGCGCCGAAATACCAGGACGATTGCGCCGCAACGGAGAACTGCTGGGCCAGTGAGAAATTTGGCCCCGGGGTGCCATCGATATTGACGATGCCCTTGGACAGAATGTTGGAGATCGTCTGTCCTTTGCCCTTCGCCTTGTAGACGCCAAAGGTATGGTCGAGACCGCGGTTTTCGCCGATCAGAATGATGACGTGTTTGATCGGGCTTTCAGTACTGATGTGATCCGCCGGATTAGAATCCCCTTGCTTGTCGGGCGCGCCGATCGCGCCGGTCCCAAGCCCGAATGCCGAGATTGCAAGAATTGGTGTAAACAGAGCGGTTGCCAACCGCCAATGACGTTTTCTAAGCCGAGTATCCGCGATCATATTTGCCTCTAGGTTGCACTCGGGACGCCATCGCCCCACATTTTTTTGCCGGCCAACTGTGACACCTGGATTAAGGGAACTCTTTCACTTCAGAAATTTTTCGATCGCGAGGAGAAGCGCGCGGATCCCGTAGGCACGGCAGATTTCTCGATTCAGCCGCGCAGGCGGGGAGAGTGGCGGACAGAAAGCAGTGCCGCTCGTGGCACACTGAGGAAGCTGCTTTGCCTTCGGGCTATTTCCTTGATTTCCAATCTGCCCGCGTGACTGATGGTAATGCGTAGCGCCGGCTCAAAAAAATTCGCGTGCGGCCTGACCTCATGCTCCGCCGGCTGCGATTTCCGCGAATGGCCCATTCCTTAGCCCGAAGCTATCGGGGTAAGCTGCCATCAACGGCGGTATCAGCACCACCGGCGAAGTTTGACCGGGACCAGCCATTCGACCGTTTGCCGAGTCGCAAGGGGCAGAGCACAACCCGTGGGCCCTCAAGATCGATCACCCGGTCGGCACTCATTCGCAGCGCTAGCGGCGTGAGTCCTGCACCGGAAGGTGGGCTGCGTTTCGCGCCCCTGATACTTCCCACCGTGAATACGATTTGCGGCGGCGAAGCGATTGAAACGCCGCATCGCGCGACAAGTCCTGTCAACAGACCACCCGCGCGATCGTTCGGCGCAGGGCTCACTCCATGTCCGAGGCCTTGCGAAATTGAATCCGGGCGACCTTGTTCAACCCCGTTTCCGGCGCGATGATCTCTGACGGGCTCACGGTGTTGTTGATCGCCAGATGACGCATGACGGTGCCCCGACTCGGCATCTGGTACTCGGTGAACGTCGCGGTGGCCGGATCGAACTTGGCGAGCATGTCGGCGTTGTTCAGGTTGATCCATACGTTGTGGGCGTTATCGACCACGGTTCCGTACGGGTAGCTGTACTTGTGGGGTAACGCATATTGCGTCACCTGATGGGTATGAATGTCGATCTTGGCGATCTTGTCCGAGCAGTATAGGGCGACCCAGACGACATCGGCATTCGGATCCGCGCCGATGCGGCGCGGGCAATTGTGCAAGGGCGTGGCCGAATTCTGCAGGGAATTCAGCCTGAGATAGTTTTCCCGATCGGCCTCGGTCACTTGCATACCGCTTTCAGGCCCTGTGGGCTCGAAAATGATCTCAGCAACCTTGCCGGTGTCGGCATTGGCGACGTCGACCCTGTCGCTGCCTGGCGAGGTGAACCATGCATTGCCCTCACGATCGACCGTAATGCCGTAGGTATCCTTGCCGCTAATCAGTGGGTAGAAGCTGTGCTGTCCGGTCTTGGGGTCCAATCTCAGGGCGCCATTCCGGAAAATCGATTTTCCTGTGACGGGATCGAGCATCACGGCGCCATCCTGGAACGTCGCCGACCAGATCACGCCCTTGTGCACCTTCTGATCCACCGCGACGGTGTTGCGCGCGCCCGGCGTGCTCGCGGATCTCTGATACTCGACGAACCGTTCGGTCTTGGGATCGAACATCAGCAGGTTATTGTTCGCCTGATTATTGGTCCAGATGTTGCCTTCTGGATCGGTGACGATCCCGTGCGTCGATGCGACGCCGCCGTTCTTAGCGGGAAACCTGTATGAGGTGACGTTGCCAGTCGCGGGATCGAGCTTGAATATGCTCGCGTCCAGCGTCGTCTCGTCGGAGAGAAAGATGCTGCCGTCGGGACCGACCGCGGCATCATGGGCCGCGCGACCTTGCCAGCGCGACGGGGTGCCTTCCATCCAATCGCTGCCGTTGTGCACATAGGCCTCGGGCGGGGCTTCCGGGCGCGGCAGATCGTACTCGGTGATGACGACCCGTGCGGCTTCGCCCGTCGGTCGCGGCAGAGGCTTGAGATCGTAGCTTGCCGGGCTCGGTCCTCGAACCTTGGTCAGAAAACGGACGATCTCATCCTTATAGGCATCAATGGTCGGCGTTACGGGGGCGTTGGGCCTTATGGGTGTGCCATTTGAGCTCAGCGACATGACGTTGACGATCTTGCGCCAGCCATCCGCATCAAATCGGTTTTGCAGTGTGAACTGGTTGGGGTGGCAGCCGCTGCAGTTGGCAGCATAGATGCGCTTCTCCCGGCTTTCCGCCGGCGTGCGCTCCGGAAAACTGTTCATCCATTCGACGCCGGTCAGCTGCTTCTCGAAATTCGCCAGTGGCTGAAGCTGCAATCCGACGATTTGTTGGACCTCGCCGTTGCCGGCGTCCACATTGAGCCGAGCGGTCTGGAATCCCTGAGCCTGGGCCCAGAGGCTGTATTTGATGCCTTTTTCGACCGGCGGGAAAACGTAGACGCCCTGCACATTGGTGAACACGCTGGTCACGAACGTCTTGCCGGCGCCGCGAATGGAGACCGTGACGCCTTCCAGGGGTTTGCCATCAGGCGACGTTATGGTGCCCCTGAGCTTCGGCCCGCCCGGCACATATTGCGAAAACGCGCTCGAGGCGCCAACCATGCCCGCCAGCAGGATGATCAGCGCACCGATCCGATGGAAATTCATTTTCGCCTCCGTCGGGCTCAGTCAAGTGTTTTCAGATACGCAATGATGTCGTCGACCTCATCAGGTGTCAGGCCGTACTTCCAGGCCGGCATGTAGGTGGGGCCGCCGTTGAGGATGATGTCCCGGAACGCGTTCTCCTGCTCCGGCGCGATATTTCGGAATCGGCCACCGAGATTGGGCCCGAGCGCGGAGACACAGCATAATTTGCTGCCGCCCGCCCCGAATTTGGAGAGATGGCAGAGTGAACAGCGCTGGAAAAATACCGCAGCGCCCCGCGCCTGCTGGTCCGTCAATTGCGCACCGTCGGGATGGTGGATCGGCGCGGATCGTTGGATGGCAGCAGCTTGGCCCTCTTGCGCCGACAAAAACGCCGCGCGGCCGACCAAAAGCGCTGCAGCCAAACTTGCAGCCAGGCCTATTCGTGCAATCCTCGCATGCGGCATGTTACGTCCCCGCGAAAAGGATCAATTGCCGCCGTCAAGCGTCGCTAAATCTATTGCTCCCTTCGCTAGCAAGTCAAGGTAGCGCGCCAAGTATCATGGGGACCGGATCGCTATGTGGCAGATCTTCGCCGCAGCTGCACGGCCCAGCCTCGCTCCCGTGTTTCCGAAGCTGGAGTAACTCCGGACCATCGTCTGCGGGATGGCGATGACTCACCTTGACCCGAAGCCGACCTCGCGGTTTCACTCTGCCTTGATGTTTGCCTCGCGGACCGCGCGGCCGTATTCGTGATATTTCCAGCGAAGATAACTAAGCCCGTGGCGCATACGCCACCGGAAAGAGCCCTGGACCGCAAGATTGTGCTTAATTTCGAGCCCGCGGCCGTGAAGCACGGCGAGTTGTCAGGCAGCTTCTGCGGTGTCTTCGCCGAAGCCACAGGCCGATCCATACGTCGAGGTCGTAATCCGAGTAACCGGATCCACGTCGACGCCCGCGGCAGCGGCCCGATGGGCGTCGAAGTTGGTGGCAAGGGCGCGCAGCCGGCCCGCATTCAGGTGCTCGGACACAGTCGAGAACAATGCCGGATATGGGAGGAAGAAATACCCACGTTCGCCGCGCGCGTGAGCCTCTCGTTGCCAATTCACGCCCGCCGGGGCCGAGAGTGGCCAGCGTTATTCCGCGAGGCTTGGCCGGCGTCAATCAGGTCGGCCTTGCCATGGGGCGCGGCAGCGTTGGCGGGCGTTGCGGCCGGGGCATCGACTAAATTGCAAACCGGCTCGACGTTCGTCAGCGGATGGTAATCCGTCTTTACACGAGCGCGTCTATGAGCGAGCTGTTGCTATCCATCATCCGGGTGCTGCCGTCAGGCGCGGAGCGCGACACAACTTCGGCTCCAATGATGCCGCCGGCCCCGCTGCGGTTCTCAATTGTGAAAGCCAGTCACTGCCCCGTCCGATCCGCTCCGCCAGAATATCCCGATTTCTGGCCCTTAGAGTGTGGTATGACTTGGAGCGAAGTGCCTGCGGGTACCCAATCCGCATTGTCAGATAACGCGTAGAGGTCGTATTGGTGCCTCGCTCGCGACGCCGCTGTTGGCGCAGTTTGCGGCGCCATGGGCGACGGTGACACTCCCGGATTGCGTACGAAAAACCCGCATTCGAGAACAGGGCCGGCGCAGTGACGGTTCGATCATAACAAGGCATTGCACGGTTGTAGAAAAAAGCGGAGGCATGACGTGGCCGCCGCTCAGCGAGGGGGAGGCTTCACAGCGCAAGCGCTCTGCCGCTGCCGCTGCGGAATTGGCGCCCTAGCATCGGGTCCGCATTTGGCGGTTCATGGCTGAGCGACGAGCATCGACGACTATCTCGTCCTCCGTCGTATACGCGCGAACGTCCCGGTCACACATGACATTTTCCGCCAAGGTCGGAAAGTCGGGTCTGTTACCGAAGTCGGCCCCGGTCCGCGCCGGAAGGTCGGCGGGTCGAAACTCGTTTGGTTTCGAATCTACTGACGACCGCTTTGTCGTCCACCTGACGCAGCCGAATGGAAAGCGGATTCTGGCCACCCCAGAGCATGGCCGCTTCTTGGATCAAGTGGTTGAACGCGCCGCCTCCGCGCACACCAGTAACGACTGCTATGGGATAGCTCGAGAAGCGTGTAGGTGACGCCGCAGGCGGACATGCGATTAGTTTGCGGGAGCCGCCGATAGACGCGGTGCCGGAAAGCGGAGCAGTTCGCGTCAACCATCTCCGCGGCGCGAAGCCGGGCTTCGGCCGTTCACCAAATATGAGTCATACACGGCGCGAACCGGAACACTGCCGCCGCAGCAACTGTTATCCGTGGCCGGCAGCCCGTCGAGGCAATTGGTTGATTGCTCATGCGATGCCAGCGCAGAGCGACTAGCGGCGGGTTGCCGGCGCACGACGCGAGGCTTTGGAGGCATGGCGAAGCAATCACCTGATCCGCACGCATCACCGCCGTCGTCCTGGGACGTGTATCGCCAGGCCCACAAAGCGATATGGCTCGGTATCGTCGTGGCAACTGACGAACGCGACGCTATTGAGAAGGTGGCGAAGGAGCGTAACATTCCGGCAAACAGACTCATCGCGACGCGGCGGCGATCGTAGGTGCAGCGCGCGCAAGAAGCGCTGTTGCTCGGGCAAGATCCTCAAAACTTATAGTTCGCATCGATACGAGCAATGTTACCCTTGACGATTTGCATCGAGCTGACGTTTGCTCCGAGGACGACAATTCCCAGGGGGAGAAAGCAGGCGCAGCGTAACTCCGCTGACAATTTGCGTCCCCATCGCAGCGTCGTGGTTTCCCGTGTCGGGCCCATGGCTTCAACAGTTCGGAGACGCCGCTGACGAATTAGGGTGCCCTTTTCCTGATGCAGCGGTTTCAGTCGACACCCGGTCGCCCAATTGTTCCATGTGCGCTACGGGCGGCTTCTCAATGAACATTTCATGCCCAATTGCAGCAGCAACGTTTGTTGTTTTTGGACTCCAGGATCGACATCCAAAGGAAGATTCGGGGTCACGGCGGATACGGAATTCACCATACATTTCAATCTTCTAAGACCAGCTTTCGAACATCGGATTTCAGCTTGCAATCGCGGCCGATTTCGCTATCCAGTGTGTGTCATTTTGGCAACTGTCGGGAGCAACTGACTCTGGTATGCAACCAACGGAACGGGATGGCGTTCTTAGGTGGGGGTAGAGGACAACAAATGAACGAATGTCTCAGGACTTCCGCGGCGGCGTCACGTTGCGCGTTTTGCGGAAAGCATCTGCCCATCGTGAACGGAGAGCTACAGCCTTGGCGCGCACCGAGCGGTGAGTTTTTCTGCAATGAATTTTGCGCCGACGACGCGGAAGAGGTACGCTTCCGAAGACATGGAAAGGCTGAAAGGAAAGCCCACCAGCGCGACTTTTTCTTCTGACGGTCGTTTTGACGAGAGCTGGGGAGGGAACGAAGAACTGTCCCGGCCAAAGTTGCGCCAGGGCCCTGTACGGGACCTCGGTGCCGACCGACCGCCGCGTTCACCGTCGGCTGGGTTTTTCTGCGACCGCGGCTTTGCCGGCCTTTGTGACCTTCCAGCTCATCATGTGGGGATCGGCTGGCTTTTCGGGCTCAATCAGCTTCTTGCGTTGCAGGCTGAGGAGAGCCGCGTAAGTCGTTGCCAATGTTTCCGCCGAGCCTTTCGCGAATAGCAGTCTACAGTTGTGATACTTGATTCCGGCCACCAAAAGCTGTCGCTGCAGTTCGGGCACCCTGTTGCGTTTGGTTGACATCGACGTGAAGTCTCCACGCCCTATGTAGCTGCCGCGAGGTTGCGCGCGGCGCTTCTTCCGGAATTCTTTGCTCATAGTTAATTGCAAGGTTGTGGACCGCAAAGGCGCGACTCAACTGGCAACGCCTCTCCCACCGGCAAGCAGAGTGCGGTTCAAGAATATCGTGGTCCGGCCCCGCAAAAGCTTCAAGCGCCGATGGACGGGCAATCGGCGGGTGGGCGACATCGGCCTCTGATGCTTGACGGGTCTGCATCGCCAGAGGCGATCGTCAAGCGATTTAAGCTCCTCAAGGCAGAGATCGAAGCGGTCGACGGGACCATGACGCAAGATCAACCTGGTTCCCTGCCGGCGACAAGAAATCCAGATGCACAGTCGCCAACGCGCCACAATACTGCCGAGCTAAAGTTAAGCTAGGCAAAGTCGGGCCGCTTTGTTATACGCAGGGTCGCTTCTGGCGCCGTTCCCCGGTAGCTCAGTGGTAGAGCAACCGGCTGTTAACCGGTTGGTCGCTGGTTCGAATCCGGCCCGGGGAGCCAAATAAAATCAAACACTTAGTTTACCCCACCAATTTGAGATTTGGCCGACCTTGCAACTTTCCTTGCAACTTTTGCATCACCGGTGACGCTGCGGCGGCGCCTTGCACCTCGGCCTTGGCCTGCCGAACATCGTCGTTGAGCACATGTGCGTAGTGGCGCATCGTCGTGTTGATGCTGGCGTGGCCCAATGCCTTCTGCACCCAGGCGGGGTTGCGGGTCTTGCGCAGGAGCCGCGACGCGAAGGTATGGCGCAGGTCGTGCCAGTTGATGTCGGCCACGGAGGGCATGACGCGCGCCGCCATGGCGCGGTCGCGTCGCCAGCGGGTCGTCAGCGCCTCGAGTGTGATCGGGTAGCGCTGGGCCGCCACGAGGGCGCCGTTCTGGCCGGTACCGCCCTTGCCGCCCCTCTTGCCGCGCGCCACATAAGTAAAGACGTATTTCGAGTGATGCCGTGAGGCTATGATGTCGGTGAGCAGCGCCACCTCAAGCGGTCCGAGCGCCTGCGTTTCCCAGCGTATGAAGCCCGGCAGGTCGTCGCGGTGGCGCTTGCTCTGGAACGTTACCTGCGCATTGACGAGGTCGACCTTACTGCGCTCGAGCGTGCAGAGGCCTGTTTCGCGGATGCCGGACAGCAGCGCGAACGCGAAGATTTCGTGAAAATCCCTGCGGAAATGTTCGACGAGAACGGCCTCCTCGGCCTCGCTGACTTCGCGCTTGCGTGCTTGCTCCTTAGTGATGCCGAATTTGAGGTTCGGCGGCAGGAAGGCCCCATGGTGGTCGCGGACATGGTAGAGCGCGGCCCGCAGCATCTGCATTGTGCGGTTGACCGTTGAGTGCGAGACCAGCTTTTCCAGAGGGCGCCCCTGTTCGTCCTTGCCGGCGCCGCGCGTGGTTGTCATGACGCGCCGCTCATTGCGGACCTCGGTGATGTGTGCCTGATTAAGGTCGTGAAGGAATGTCCCGACACCGAGAATGCTTTCGATCCAGGCGAGTTCACGCGTTGCCGGCTCTTCCCCGGGCTTGCCGCTGACCACCTCCGCGCAATAGAGTTCGGAGGCGCGTCCGAGCGTCATCCGCTTTCGGCCGCTCTCGATCTCGGCGTTGATTTGCCGGACCTCCTCCTTGTAGCGCTCCCGGGCTACCTCAAGCGCG
>JASHYD010001118.1 GCA_030043175.1 Xanthobacteraceae bacterium
AACCGTGCGATTTCGGTGACTCCGCTCCCGCGCGCTTCGGATCTTTGCTCGGCAAGGTATCGCCGACGGAAGACGTTTGTCATCACGGCGTCACACCCTGGGGATTGCATAGACGAAAGCTCTTGTGTGCGGTAGCTGTATTGCGATCAGATCCGCGTGGAAATTGATATCATGCGCATGGGGGCGAACGCGTTTTCCCGCGTCTGTTTGTTTGCAGCGGCGATCTTCGGTGCCGCCGGGCAGACCGTATGCGCGCATGCGACCGACGCGCCGTCGCTTGATGCAGCCGTCGCCGTGTTCAAGCCTTACGTTCAGGAATGGATCATGGAAAGCCTTGGACAGGCAAAGTTGTTGCGCGAACGCGTCGCGGTCCGCGATCTTCCCGGCGCGCAACAGGCTTGGCTGGCGGCGCGCGGCGGTTGGGAACGTGCCGAGGTTATAACCGACGAATTCTTTCCCGATCTCGATACCGCGATCGATGCTTGGCCCGACGGGAAAGCCGGCTTTCACGCTATCGAGGCAAAGCTGTTTGGCGCCCATCAGCTGGACGTTCTTGCGCAAGTGGATGCGCTTGTGGACAATCTGAGCGAATTTCAACGGCTCCTTTCGCAGAAGACCTTGACGGCGCAAGGCCTCCTCAACGGAATCGCTAAACTCGCCTTCGAGGTCGGTGAAAACAAGGCAGACGGCGGTGAATCGCCCTTCAGCCGCAATTCGATTGCGGAGATGGGCCACAATGTCGCCGGGATCAAAGCGGCGTACACGACGGTATTTGCCGGTTCCGTCAACGCAGGCGACGCGCGACTCGGTGCTGTGATCCAGCAGGCGATCGATCAGTTGCAGCAAATCGTTGCGGTGCCGGATATGAAAAGCTTGAACCAGGACAAGCTGCGGCAGCACGGCGAGGAACTGGTTGTCAGCTTTCGAGAGATGGCTGCTGCCATCGGGCTGGACAAGCCCGAACTGGGAAATTGAGGCGATCATGTTTCGTGTTTTGGCCAGTGCCAGTGCCGCGATCCTTTTGCTGATTTTCCTGGCGGATGCTCGGGCCGGCGAATTCCTCGGGGATGGCGGTCTGCTGCCGGCCGGAACCGAGCTCGGTGAGGAGGTGTTGGACAAGCCGCGCGAGGTGTTCAAATCGGAGCGAATCCACGGACGAAAGCCGTATGTCGTCCTCCTGGGAGACATCGCATTCAATTCACCATTGATCTTGGGCGGTGTCGCACGTCAGGCCGGCCTCAGCTGCAACACCTGTCATGTCAACGGCACGTCGAACCCCAGGCTGTACATTCCAGGCATGTCAAATCGGATCGGAAATTTCGATACGACTGGACCCCTGTTCAATCCACACACCAATAACGGCGTCATCGATCCTGTGACACCTCCGAGCCTGCGTGGTGCGCGTTATTTATGGCCTTACGGGCATGACGGCCGGATGCCCTCCTTGCGCGACTTCGTGCACACGGTGATTGTCAGCGAGTTTTCTGGTCCCGAGCCATCTCCGGAAATCCTTGAAGCTCTCGTTGTCTACATCCTGGATATAGACTTTCTGCCGAACCGGCGCCTTGGCCAGGGGGGCAAGCTCACGGGAACGACGAGCGATTCCGAGGATCGTGGCGAAGCATTGTTCTACAAGCCGTTCAAGAACGACCCGGGCATGAGCTGCGCGACCTGCCATATCCCGTCGTCCACGTTTGTCGATCATCGCATGCACGACGTAGGCTCGGACGGCACCTTCAAGACGCCGACGCTGCTCAACGTCGACTTCAACGGTCCGTATTTTCACGACGGACGCTACGGCACTCTGGAAGAGGTGATCGTGCATTTTGACCGCATGTTCTACCTCGGGCTGTCGGAGCGGGATCGCGATGACCTCGTCGCTTATGTCAAAGCCATCGGCGGCGGCGAACAGCCGTATTTGAGTGACGGGGTCGAACTGCGGCTCAAGGAGATGCGCGACTTCATCAGCGTGATGGATACGGCGATTCCCGAAGAAAACAAGGCGGTCGTCCTGCTCACGGTCGACGCTGTCGGCCGCGAGTTGCGCGAGTTCGTGGAGATGTATCCCGATCACAAGGACACAACCGTCCGAGGTGGCCAGCACGAGCGCGCGGTGGTGCGAGCGGCACTCAAGGATCTGGCGCTGGACCTCCGCCGGGTGGCTACCGCAGCGCAAGATGGCCGTTTTGAGGATTCCGGCGCGGCTTTATCGTCCTACCGCACCCACCTGGCTGCGGCGGTACCGGCGCTGGAGGCCGCAGTACCGTGGTCTTTGTTCAATCCCGAAACCCATGATGCGCATTTTGCGAACGTGCGGCAATTGTACCGCACATCGCTGGATCCCGCCGTCATGGCGGCACGCCGCCGTGTCGATAAGGACTAACCGGCGACGGCCTCGGCGGGGAGCCTGACGCGATCAGTTGTCAGGCTGATCATCGGCACTTGCGCCGTCCCTGACCACCGTACCGGTGACCGGATCGAGGATGAGGCGACGCATGTTCGGCCGGCGCTTGAAGTCGAACATGTTGCCGAGCGAATTGGCATCGCGGTCAACCGATCCTATGCCCGGTCCGGGCGCAACCGGACCGTCGATGAAGCCGAGCTTCCAATTGTCCTCGACAAAGCGCAGCACCGAGGCTTGGTGGGTCAGCGTGTGATCGACGAAGTTCGCTTTTGCCCAGGGTGAGATCACCAGCAAAGGCTGGCGCGGACCGAGGCCACATCGCGCCGCATCCGCACCGGGCGGCGGTGTCCCGCAATTACCAGGGCCAAACAGGAAGTCATCACTGGTCGCCGACGGGGTCACGAGCGGAGGGAGGACGTGATCGTACCAGCCGTCGGAATCATCCCAAACAATGATGATCGCGGTGTCCTTCCAATAATGGGATTCCACGACCGCATTGATGGTCTGCACCAGGAATGCCTGTTCGACGAGTGGATCAGAGTTTCCAGGATGACCGTATTGATAGACGGGCGCCTTCACATAGCTTACCGCAGGCAGCGAGTCATGGGACAGCGCTGTGAAGAAATCCGAAATATCGTACATGTGATTAGCTTGGTCGGCTTTGCCGATCATTTCCGGCGAAGTCGGCCGGAGATGGTGCGAGTTGCGCGTACTCGCAAATTTCATGAAAGGGGTAACGCCGGTGCTGTAGTCCCTCGAGGTGACATGCACGTCTGGCCCTGGAGTAATGCTCGGGTTCTGCACGCTATAGGTAACGCCGTTGATCTCCATCTGGTGGGCGACATGCGTCGAGCCGCAAACCGCGGGCGAAATCACGTTGCCTTGCGCGCCGAACGTCGCGGCTGTCGTGGGCAGGAAGCCGCCCTGGAAGTAGCCCCAGGTCACCTGCTTCTCATTCAGGAGATCGCCGACATTCTTGCCGGTAAATTCAAAAGTCCGGCCGCTGCCGCAATCGTCGAGAAAGCCGGGCAGGTTGGCGTCGGTCAGTGTTATCGAGCTGTCCTCTGGATTCACGAAGAAGCCGGCGGTGTTGGGGTTAGTGGGGTTGGCGGGATCGTGAATGATGATCCCATGTGTATCGCCCGAAATGATATTGGCGTGGCCGGGCACAGTCGGACCGTAGGTGGTGGAGAAGGAATTGTCGCTCATGGCGAAGTGCTGAGCGTAGTTCCATAGCGCCGTGACGGTATTACCGTCGTAATAGTTCATCACGGTCGAGCCGTCCGGCATGCAGCCTTGCCCGGTGCCGGCGGTTGCCTGCGGGAAGCGATCCACAGCCCCGCCATCGTACGCTTTTTGCTCGGGCTCGTAACCGTTGTTATTATCGCAGGTGTACGCATCGGCGGGGCGAAGCCGCGTGGGGTTGGCCGGGCCTCCGAGCTGGCTTCGATTCGGGTCGTTGCGCAGCAGCGCCGGCGTCAGCGTATTGGCCGCTGGCGTGTCCGGACGCGCCACGAATTTCGGTGCGGGCACACCGAGCCAGCTCTGCTCGCCGGGAATATTTGCCGCGTGCGGATAGGTGCCGAAGTAGTTGTCGAACGTCCGGTTCTCCGGAATGATGATCACGATATGCTTGATCGGCGTCGTTGTACCCTCATCGTGGCTCTTATTGCCGTCCTGGGCGAAGCTAAAGGAGGGGTACACCATCAGCCCAGCAAGGGATGCACAAAGGACCCCGCGGATATTTCGGTGAACGGACCTGCGCGACAGCTCAGTGGGGATCTTCATAGCCATCGAGCCTCCTCGGATCATTTCTGGCTGCGGGGCCCGGAGAGGTCGCACAACTTCCGAGCGGACGGGCGCTGCATACCGCAGCCGAAAGCACCCTAGAGCGCTTCTTTGACAGGCCCGTTACAATAATATGAACCAGGAAATGCCGTGCCCGATCGGCAAATTTTTGTCGTATTTAAGCACCGCGGCTCGCAGTAACGGCCGGATCACGCTCCCCAAGTCTTGCTGCTGCAATAATTCGTATGGCGATGCGTTCCCGCACCACGTCAGGCTCGTCGGTGTCTTGAACTTCTTCAAAGGCAGCGTCCAGAACTTCGCTCACCTCCGCGATCGCTTCGGGTCCGAACGCCCCACGTGAACGCATTGGCACAGTCGTTATTCCCCCCCACCCAGCGAAGTGCCCTTCTACGGTAGTTCTCAAACAGCGTCGATGCTCGGGATGCTTATACTGTCCGAGCATGGTGTTTCGTTTTCAAACACGTAGTCACGCGCCAATGGGACCGCATCAATGCGACGAGCAAGCTGAGCCTGAAAAACCATCAAGCCGCCGTAGCGAAAGCTCATTTCACTGGCAGCGAGGTAGAACTCCCACATGCGACAGAATCGCTCGTCGTAGAGATCACTCAGTTGGCGGCGATGTGCCAGGAAGCGCTCTCGCCAATGGCGCAGTGTTTGCGCATAGTGAAGGCGAAGAACCTCGAGGTCGGTAATCCACAGACCCGTCCGCTCGATCACCGGAATGACCTCGGAAAGTGCCGGTATATAGGCCCCGGGAAAGATGTATTTCCTAATCCATGGGTTGGTGAAATCGGGGCCATCCTTCCGGCCGATGGAATGGATGAGGGCGATTCCGTCGTCGGTCAACAAGTGCGAGACAACGTCGAAGAATTGGGAATAGTGCGGCATTCCGACGTGTTCGAACATACCCACGGACACGATCCGATCGAATTTTCCCTTGATCTCACGATAGTCGCGTAACTCGAAGGTGACGCGTTCTTCGAGTCCAGCTCGGCGGACGCGTTGTTGAGCGATCGTGAACTGCGCGCACGAGAGCGTGACGCCAACTACGTGCACTCGCTGAGTATGTGCAAGCCAAAGCGCGAGGCCACCCCAACCGCTTCCGATGTCGAGCACGCGCTGTCCGGGCTTCAGGAGGAGCTTAGCGGCAAGGTGGTGCTTTTTGGCTTCCTGCGCCTTGTCAAGCGACAGGCCCGAGTCGCGGAAATAGGCGCAAGAGTACTGCAGGTCCGAGTCGAGGAACTGCTGATAAAGTTGGTACGAAAGATCATAATGGTGGGCAACATTGCGGCGAGCGCTATGAATCGAATTGTACTGCAACAAGCGACGCAATACCGCCTTTGCGGTCGCAGTGAACCAATTGCGTGTGAGTCGCCGCCGGCGTTCGAGATTTCGGCCACAGATATCGAGCAAGTCCCAAACCGTTCCTTGCTCGATGGCCAACGTGCCATCCATATAGCATTCGCCCAGATAGAAATCGGGACGGAGTGCGAGTTTAAGCAGCGTCCGCGCATCCTTCAGGCGGATCACCACGTCAAGGTGCGGTTCAGCGGGCGGCTCGTCGCCAAATTGCGACCGGGTGCCGTCCGGTCTAATGACCGTGAGCCTCCCGATCTTGATCAATCGACGGAGTGTTTTTTCGAGCATGATCCGGATCTCGCTTCTCGCTGCAGCCTGATCAAAGGCATAAAGCTCCCACTACAGCTCGCATGTAGCAGGAGTCATCAGCCAATCAGCGGTTGAAGGGAGACTCCATTCCCGAAGCAAGTTTCTTCACGACAGCGGAGTTCGTCAATAGATTTCGGAGCGCCCCGGGGCTTCGGGTCTGCCGCCAACGATCGGCCTCGGACGGTGCTGTCGCTTTGGCTCCGCCGCTAAATCGTCGTCTCTTGGCTGGGATGGCGGACCGACTCGAACGGTGTCCTCGATGCCGGGCGCTAGTCCCAACCAGGCCTGCTCCATATTGAGATAAGCCTCTCGACATGGCGACGGTTGCCGCAGCGGCCGCGGCGGCGCATTCAGCAGCCTGTTGGCGGCAATATTGGCTGCGCTCATCATTGTGAGGCATGGTCAAAACTCCTTCGGATCGAGTGCTTCCGCAGGAGTCATCAGCGCTGGGTCAAGCCCGTCGGGGCAGTTGAGGCGAACTCCATCGCCTTCTCGAATCAACCCTTAAGACAATAGCTTAGATCTGGTCAAACGCTACAGGAGCAAAAGTAGTGGCGGCGGTAAGATTATAAGATTCCCAAGGCGCCACGAGTCAGATTCTTTGCGGGCATGCCGCTGCCCGAGAACATTGACGGTCTTTCGCCTGCCGAACTGAAGCTGTTGGTAGTGAAGCTGTTGGAGGAAGTGGCCGATTTGCGCCGAACGGTCG
>JASHYD010001119.1 GCA_030043175.1 Xanthobacteraceae bacterium
CGAGTACGACCGCGCAATCGCCGACTACGATCAGGCGCTCCAGCTCAATCCGAAATTTGTCGTCGTCTACAACAATCGGGGCGGCGTCTACGCCTCCAAGGGCGAGTATGACCGTGCGATCGTCGACTACGAACGGGCGCTCCAGCTCAATCCGAAACTTGTCGTTGCCTACACCGGCCGTGGCAATGCCTACGATCATAAAGGCGAGTATGACCGCGCGATCGCGAGCTACGAACAGGCGATCCGGCTTGATCCGAAACGGCCCGTCCCCTACAGCCAGCGCGGTTACAGCTATAGCGTCAAGGAAGAGTACGACCTCGCGATCGCCGACTTCGATATGGCGCTTAGGCTCGATCCGACATTTGCGGTCGCCTATGCCGGCCGCTGCGGCGCCTGGAACGGCAAGGGTCAGTATGACCGTGCGATCGCCGACTGCGAAGAGGCGATGAAGCTCAACCCTAAGCTGGCCAACGCCTACAGCCATCGGGGATTTGCCTTCGGGATGAAGGGCAACTTCGATCGTGCTCTGACCGACCTCGACAAGGCGATCGCGCTCAATCCCAGATATGCGAGAGGCTATAGCTACCGCGGCGCCATCTATGAGTTGCGAGGCGACCTAGGCCGGGCCATCGCGGACTATGATCAGGCGCTGAAGCTCAATCCAGCGCTGCCGGACGCGCGCCGTTACCGCGAGCGTACCGAGGCGGCCCTGGCAGTACGGCCGCCCCTGGCGCAGCGAGATTTGACAAAGCCGGTGGCCGTAGCCCCGGACCGCCGCGTCGCCCTCGTCATCGGCAATTCCCAGTACCGCTCCGTCGCATTCCTGCCCAACCCGCGCCGCGACGCTGCGGCAGTGGCGGACGCGCTGCAGCAGGTGGGCTTTCAGGTCGAACTGACCATGGACCTCGACCGCGACGGCATGGTGAAGGCGCTGCGGTCTTTCCGCGATCAGGCCGACCAGGCCGACTGGGCGTTGATCTACTTCGCCGGTCACGGCATCGAGATCGAACGCGTGAACTATCTCATTCCCACGGATGCGAGGCTCCTCGACGATCGCGACGTAAAGGCCGAAACGGTATCCTATGAGGAATTGCTGAGCGCGGTGAACGGCGCCAGGGCGCTGCGGCTCGTCGTACTCGACGCCTGCCGCGTCAATCCGTTCAAGGATCAGATGCGCGGCACCGTAGCTTCGCGCGGACCCAGCGACCGCGGCCTCGCTCGGCCGGCCGAAACGGGGCCGGGAACGCTGGTGGTCTATTCCGCCAAGGAGGGCGAAGTTGCGGTCGACGACGCCGGCGGCGCCAACAGCCCGTTCGCGTCGGCGCTCATTGCCGAACTCAAGGTACCCGGCGTCGAATTGCGCCGGGTGTTCGACAACGTCCGCGACGACGTTCTCGAAGCCACCGACAACCGCCAGCAGCCGTTCACCTACGGCTCGCTGCCGGGGCGGCGGGATTTCTTCTTTGTGACGGCGAAGTAAAGACACCCTGTTCGCCAAGAAGCTTAGGGCTTCCGGATACCACGGCCCGCATCGACCCGACGGTCGCTATGATTCGCTGTCGGGCAAATTTCCAGTGCCCGCAGATGCCGGAGGATCCTCGACGACCTCAACTTGAGCGCGGTCAAACATAGCAAAATTCCAGAGAGACTTGACGACCGCTAAGGGTCAAACAGGGACGACCAAGATGTCCCCGGCGACGGCGGCTTTCCCCGGAAGCAGCCATCGCGGCCCGCACGATCGCACAGGTGATGTTCCAGCAAGATTTCTGTCGACTTTGCCGTCACACTTAATCAAAAGGCAGGGGATCACTGGATCGCCCGGTCAAGCAGAGTGATGACACCTGAAAAATCATCCTCCAATGTCGCTGCCGTTACAGCGCGAAGACATAAAGCACGGTCGCGTTGCGCTGGTCCTTGAGTTCCGGCGTATTGACGAGCTTGGCCTTGGCGGCAGTACTTGGCCCCGACGTGATCGCCAGATATTGCTTGCCGTTGACCTCGAAGGTCATCGGCGGCGCGCAAAAGCCAGAGCCGGTATTGATCTTCCACAACTCGTCGAGCGTGGTGTCGTCGAACGCCGCAACCGTGCCGTCCAACAGCCCGAGGAAGATCAGTCCACCGGCGGTGGCAAGCGTGCCCGAATAGTTCGGGTAACGCAGGTGCACGCTTTTCTTGATCTCGCCGGTCACCGGGTCGACGGCGGTCAGGTCGCTTTCAAAGCGTTCCGTAGTCTGGCTGAGGCCCCCGTTCCAGCCTCTTTCCTTGTTGTGTTTCTCTCGGTCAATCGACACGTTTACGCAGGCCGTTAAGGCCGGAATGTAGAGGAGCTTGGTGTTGGGGTTGTAGGACGACGGCCAGTAATTATTACCGCCGGCCTGGGACGGGCAAAGCTTCTTGAGCGGCTCTCCCGGGTTTAGGTTGCCGATGCCCGCATAGGTCTGGATGCCCTTGTTGGGATCGTAATCGAGCGGCTTGCCGGTCTTCTGGTCGATGCCCTTGGTCCAGTTGACATTGTCCATATAGGGCTTGGCGCCGATGATCTGACCATTGTGGCGGTCCATCGTATAGAGGAAGCCGTTGCGCGCCGAGTGCGTGATCAGCTTGCGCGCCTGCCCGGCAACCTCACCGTCGATCAGGATGTGGGTGCCGACCTCGTCATAGTCCCACATGTCGCCGGGAGTGAACTGGAAAAACCAGTTCATCTTGCCGGTGTCGGGGTCCCACGAAATCGCGCTGTTGGTGTAGAGGTTGTCGCCCGGTCGGTAGGTCGGATCGAACATCGGCACCGGATTGCCGGTGCCCCAGATGGTCTGGTTAGTGTCTGGATCGTAGGTGCCGGTGACCCAGACAGCGGCGCCACCGGTCTGCCAAGCATTGGTGTTGCCCTTCCAGGTCTCGCTGCCGGGCTCGCCAGGTGCCGGTATGGTGTATTTGCGCCACAGCAACTTGCCGGTCGCGGCGTCGAGACCAGCGACCCAGTCGCGCACGCCGCTATCGCCACCAGACGCGCCAATGATTAGCTTATCCTTGATGGCGAGCGGCGCTCCCGTTATGCGCAATTCTGGCTGGCCATCAGAGACATTAGTCTCCCACACGACCTTGCCACTGTCCTTGTCGGTGGCGACGATGCGGGCAGGCCAATTGGCGGGTGAAATGACCAGATTACCCCAGAAAGCAGCACCGCGATTAGTTGCCTGCTTCTCTTGTTTGGGATCCATGCGCCAGACGATCCGGCCGGTATCGCCGGAGGTTCCATCGATTTTGTAGAGCACGCCCCATGAATCTGTAATGTAGAGAATGCCGTTTTCGACGAGCGGCGTCGCCTCGACGTATTCATTGCCGGCCGAGCCGCCGAGCGGCACCGCGTAGGCGAGCTTCAATCCCTTGACGTTGCCTTTGTTGATGCGCGCGAGTGGCGAAAACCGCTGGCCATCATAGGTGCGGTGGTTCATCAGCCAATTCTGCGGCTCCTTGTCGGGATTGAGCAGCCGCTCCGGCGTCACCTCAGCGGCATGTGCAGGCCATGCCGCCGCAAACACACCAGTCGCCAGTAGTGCGGCGCGCGTCAAACCAGTGCGTACTTTCATGATGTCCTCCCGTTACGAATGAAATATTGCTGGTCTTCGTGCAGCTTAGCGTGATGTTACAACACTCCGGGGCTAAAGTCCGTGACATCGGAAACGGTGCTGTCGCGCGATCATCGCGCGTATCAGGCGGAGCGCGGCGGCACCTTTGGCCGCCGATCGGGTCCGCTGCACGGCCGTGCTGCGAAGCCGGCACTCCGCCCAGAAGGCCAAGCGCGCCTCCCCTGCTCGTCAGGCGATGACTCCCGACCGAACGGCCGGCGCCTCGATACCCGCCGAGCCGCGTCCCGAGCCTCGCCGCAGACACATGAATAAACCTTCATGCCACCCAACAGCGGCCAAGTGTTAGCGTTAGCAGCGCGTGCAGTGGATGGGAGCCCCAAAGGAGACAGTGATGAAGAAGACCATCGTTAGCTTACTCGGCGCTGCAACGATCGTAGTGATGGTGGCCGGGACTCCGACGGACGCCTCCGCTTGGTGGCAGCGAGGATGGGGATGGGGGCCAGGTATTGCCGCTGGCATCGTCGGCGGCGCCGTCATCGCCGGTGCCATCATCGCCTCGCGGCCTCCTGGCTATGTTGTCTACGAGGGCTATGCGGCGCCGGTTTACGGGCCAGGCTGCTATTGGGCGTCCCGGCCTGTCTATGATGGTGCGGGCCGCGTCGTCGGCTATACTGGCCGGCCGGTGCAAGTCTGCCCCGGGTACTCTGGCGGCCCGCCCGCTGGCGGCCCGCCCGGGTATGCTGGCGGCCCGCCTGCCGGCGGCCCCCCCGGGTATGCTGGCGGCCCGCCTGCCGGCGATCCGGTCGCCTCCTGCATGCAGCGCTTCCGGTCATACGATCCGAAAACCGGAACCTATCTAGGCAACGATGGCCAGCGCCATTCCTGTCCGTGAGTGACTGACTAAGAGGCTCCTTCGCCCAATCCTTTGTCCTGGGCTAAGTTGCCGTTCCTACAGAGATCCACAGATCAGCGATCCAAAGGGCGGTCTCCGGGCTGCCCTTTGCTTTCGATAACTCGCCTTCTTAATAGATTGGAGGCGCAGACCTCCGAGAGCAACGCGGGCGCCGTCGGCGGAGGGCAAATCTTCAGCCTGACCTTGCTCGGCCAATATGCGGCCTCGCTGCCGTATGCGAACGCACGTCGTTTGGCAGTGCACGGCCAACCTCTCATCCTTCAACTATCCGCCGTCGGTCGCCTCCAGCACGTCCTCAAAATTGCGCAGACCGGCGGGCGGCGTGTTGACCACACGGGCGTGTTGCTGGGCTTGTGCCTGCTTCTTTCACATCATCTGATAGGCTAGCGGGATGTTCTTCCAGGCAAACACCTCACTTCACAGCCAGGCTGTCAACTGGTATAGTTCCTCGCAATCGCGACGGACTGGTCCGGCGCAGGATTTCGGCCGGAGGCAGGTGATCGATGCCGACGTACGAATATATGTGCAAGAAGTGTGGGCCGTTCACACGGCTGCGAGCGATGGCGGAATGCGAGCTGCCGTCCGCCTGCCCAGAATGCGGCGCGCGTGCCCCCCGTGTCCTCCTGACCGCACCAAGGTGCCTCACCATGTCGGCCGAAGCGCGTGGGGCCGGCGCAAAGTTCGAGCGCATCACCGACGGATTACACGACCCGGGAAAATTGCACGGTCCCGGATGCAGTTGCTGCGTAGGCCGGGCTTCCAAGATGGCCAAACGTGCCAAGGCGAGAGCGTCTCGGTCAGCCTGACCGATCTCGCGTCGCGAGACCTGGCGAATTTCTCTCAAGACGACCCCATGTTCTCGCTCAAGTCCATGGAATTCGTTTCCCGCGCGCAATGCACTGAGTTGAGATCCGACGCCTTTTAGTTTCCGGTAACCAGGTCTCGGGAACTAGCGGGTGCGAGGCATTTTGATGATCTTGAACTTCGGCTAGCAGGCCGTCGCACTACAGAAGATCGTGCTTACGGCGCTGGTGTCGGCGGTACGGTGAGCATGGCACAGCGGGAAGATTGGAAGGCTGGCACCGGGGGGAATTCCGAGAACCACACACGTCCCGGCAGACCGCCAGGTCCGCACGAATTCAGAGGACCACGTCCCGGCGGACCGCCCAGGCGCTTTTTGTTTAACCGAGTCCACGTCGCCGCCTTCGTCTATCCACGCGGCTGGGCCTACCGGCGCTGGGCGGTTGGCCCGGTGCTGCCGCCGCTTTTCCTCGCGCCCGCTTATTTTTGCAGTGGCTGGGCCACCCTTGGCCTGGCCGACGACTGTCAATTTCACCGCGCGTGCCAGCGGCGTCGATACGAATTTGGCGCGGTTCGGAACGGCGATAGCGCGGTGTCCCATAGTCAGGGTAGTTATCGCTTACCGACTCCCTTTCGGAGGCGGCGTCCCTGATGTCCCCGACCGTCGAAAGTCAACCGATGATGTTTAAATTGTCAATGCAAAGCGGACTTCTTGGCGTGGACATGGGAGAACGCCGATTTGGCAGGAAGTTTTAAAAGCACGTGAATTTCCTGAGCGACGAAAATTGTTGGTGGGTTACGGGCCGGTCGCGTTGGGGCTTTCTCGTTCTGCGCTCGCAGTTTCGCGAACTCGCGGAACCGAAACTTTAACTAATCCGCACGCCCCCAATTCAGCACACTGTCCACGAGCCCGACGAAGGTCGCTATCCAAGCAATAATCGCCACGATCATAAATGCATAGGACAGCGGCATCAGATACGAGGCGTTGAGAATTTTCGCCAACCAATACGTGCTTGCGGAATACATGCCCAGCGGGAAGACTCCGCCCCAGTAGAGCGGGCCATAGGCGAACGGCACGCCGCAAATCAGGTAGCGCCATATACCAAGCGCGATGAGCATGGGGATCCACCAGCTTCCCATGGACCAGAAGAACAGGGTCAAACCTTTCACGAAAGGCACCAACTCCGCAACCAGAGGAGAAAGTGCAGATTGGGCCACGAGGGTGGCGCCAGCCGCCGTCGAAATAGCCGCCGAACCCATATTAATCCAATAGAGGGGCGTGACATCCTGTGTCGACATCGGCGAAAACGTGCAACGGAGGAAGATCAGCGTCGTCAGCCAGAGATATAGCCCGCCGCCGCTCAGCCAGAGGGTCAGCGCCGTGAATATCAGCGCCCCTTGCGTATCGGCGGAGGCGAACGAGGGCAGTATCAAAACAGTCAGAATGGAAACGGATTGCGTAGCCACGACGATGACGAGCCAGCCGCCGTTAATCCCCTCTGTCAAGCTCGGCTTGTTCACCTCGACCGTTAGCATCGCCAGCACCCCATAGATTACGACGATCCACAGTGCTGCAGCGATAACCCAGCAGAAAATAGCAAAACCCATGGCTTCCATCTGAAGCACGAGCTGGCTGCCGAACACGCCGAACGCCGCTATGACGGTGAAGAAGCCGACGCCGCGGCTGTGGCTGTGCAAATCGGCCGCGAAAGCTTGCGGATATCGCACGATGCGCACGCTCGTGACCACGATCAGGCTGATGAAAAAGAAAGCGTTCAGCCAGAATAGAACGCTTGGGAGTGCCTGTAGGCCGTGCAAGTGCGTCGCAAGCGCGACGATGCCCGTGGCCATTATTAGCGCGAAATACGCGGGGTGCAGGGTTTCTAGATGGTCACGCGGACCGCGTTCAACTCTGAGTTTCATGACAGAGCGCGTATCGCCCTACCCGGCGCCCCCCGGTCTCGGCTCGCGACCGTGTCACGCCATCGGCGATTGGTTTCCAGTATGGGCCTTTCGTGGTGCTGTCAATGCTTGCGCTGCCACACCGGAAATTGACCCGGCGCACGGCGCCCATCCTGCCGGCTCAGAGACGAAGTCCGCCGTCGATCTCCAAAACGCGTCCCGTATAGTAGTCGTTTTGTAAGACGAAGAGGACGGCGCCTGCGATGTCCTCGGGTCTCGCCAGCCGCCTCAATGGAATGGTCGAGATAATCCTGTCGAGAATTTTCGGCGGGATCTTTGCTGCCATTCGTGTATCGCAAAATCCCGGCGCGATGGCAGCTACGCGGATGTTGTGGCGCGCAAGCTCCTTCGCCCAGGTCACAGTCATCGCGGCAACGCCGCCCTTGGCGGCTGAGTAGTTGGTCTGGCCGATGTTACCGGCGCGCGAGATACTGGAAATGTTTACGATCACGCCTCCCCGTCCACTTTTAATCATGTGTACAGCGCCTTCCCGTCCGCAGAGAAAGACGCCACGTAAGTCGGCTGCAACGACCTTGTTGAATTCGTCGATGGACATCGTGTTATGTACTTTGCCGTCCTCAACCTTCACGAGCAGCGCATCGCTCGTGACGCCTGCGTTGTTGACAACCCGGTCGACGCTTCCAAGGTCCCGGTGGATGCAGCCGAATAGCGATATGACCGACTGTTCGTCGGTTACGTCCGTTGTGTAATCTTTAACCTGGCTGCCAGCCTTTGCGCAGAGCTGCGTCGAGGTCGACCAGCGCGAGCTTCGCACCTTGCTGAGCGATGATCTCCGCCATCTTCCGGCCCAGCCCCTGGGCGGCGCCAGTAATTACGATCACCTGTCCATCAAGTTCCATTTTGTGTGCCTTCCGCCAGCCCATTCGTAATTGCGGCACCGCCGATGCCGGATTGCGTTACTTTCGGGTCGCGTGGTTGCATCATGCGGGCCGGCAAACTCGAGCGCCGCCATCACACGATCGGTTCATGACTGCTCTGTACGACCAGGCCTCAACGTGGGCGTCATCACGACGAAATCTGCAGGTCGGTCCTGATGAACGCGTTCGTGCGTTGTCATGGCCGGTCTTGCTCTGAAACGTCTCGAGCCACGTCAGCCTCGCAGTGGTGGAGAGCCGATCTCGAGCAGCACCGCCTCTCGATTCGAATGGTTCTGGAGGCGATGGCCTGCAGTCACGCCAGCGTCGTCGGGAGAACCGATCTCGAGCAGCACCGCCTCTCGATTCGAATGGTTCTGAGTGTGATGGCCTGCCACCACGCCAGCGTCGTCGCGGCTGCGGAACCGGTAGCCACGGCCTTTCCACATCACATTTCGACCGGCGGCGCTTGATAGGAAGACGGCGAATGACAACAGGTCGCGCAACGGAAGCAGCCAACATGATTGCGGCGGGAGGTTGAAGGCGCGTTCCAGTTGCCGGAGCAAGGCCAGTCGGCATGCAAACGAGGCAAGGCTCAGACCAACGGCGATTACTGGCCCGAATGATTTCGCAGAGATGCCGGCTAGCGCCGCAATGAGCGCCAGCGGGAAAGCATGCGTCACGATCAAGCCCGTGTAACCAATCGGATCAATAGTCCTGATCGTCCGCGCCCACCTCATCTCGTGTTGCCACAACTCACGCACCGAGGTCTCCCCACACACGTGGCCAACCGTGGTAGGCAAGACCGCGATTTTATAGCCTCGAGCGCGCAGCCTTGCACCGATCGCGTAATCATCTGCCAGGCAGTCGGCGACATCGACGAATCCACCTATCTCGGCGAGGGTTTTGCGTTTGAACGCTATCGTCGAGCCGAAACACGGATTTGCAAGTCCGAGCGTCAAGCCAAACACGACGCTCGGAAGGAAATGCGCGTTGATGCCGAGTTCGGAAAGTTTGGCCCATACGCCAGGCGTCGCGAGGCCGTGATACAGGCAGGTGACCGCGCCAATGCCGCGCTGATCCAGCGCCGCAATGACGCGTGAGAGATAATGGGGATCTACCCGGATGTCGCTGTCGGCGACGACGATGATGTCATGTTCGGCGCGTCGCCCCATGTTGATCAAATTGGAAACCTTGCGGTTCAGTCCGTGCATTGTTGCGTCGACGACGAGATCAATATGATCGGCACCATATTGAGCCCGAAGCCGCTCAACGAGCGCAATCGCGTCATCTCTTGGATCCTGAACACCAAAGACGATTTGCACAGGACCCGGGTAGCCTTGTGTGCAGAATGACGCGAGATTTTCAAGCAGTCCAGGCTCCGCGCCATGCAGCGGCTTGAGGATGGTTACGCCGGGCCTCCACGCGCGCTGGGCGCACGAAGTCTTTCGCGTCAAGCGATCCGTCAGCCGCATAACACAAATGAGATAACCGCAACTGACGACCGAAGCGAGCCCAGCAATGATCGATGACCAATACAAGATCATGCCACTGTGTGCCTCAGCCGTTAATCCGAGCGACGAATCCGACCGTACGCAAAAGCCGTTTGCGACTTCCCCCACGCGGCGAAAAGTCTGCCGCCAGACGCTTGCTTGCTACGAGCTGGAGCGTGAGCACCACGAAATGACATTCACCAGCCGATGCACACAATGGCATTTCCGATGTCATGGATGCCGGATCAGCCCAAACACCAGGCATTTCCCCGCACGAAACGCCTCGATGCAGGGTCAGCGGCCCGGTTGGAAAATCGCATTCGATTAAGGCCGACACTCATGAGAAGCCGTTGTCGATAGAGTTGGTTCCATCCCTGTTCGAAAATGCATGGCGCTCGACGAGCCATACGCTTGCGGCACGACGCGCGTCGACGAGGCGCGCTTGTGTTGCGTCCGGACGATCGGGCAATCGGCGCATCGGTAGTCGCGGCTGCAATCAATTGGCCGGACGAACCGGAAACCTCTCACTGCGCGGAACTCAAAAGCAGTCGCATTGGTTCACTAGCCGGCAGATGATCCGTTCGGAAGGCGAACTGTGGAACCCGTTTTGCCCTTCGCCCGTGCGGTGGCGGTCACGGGTCAACTCCACCGCGATTTCCGTCGATTTTGCCGGCTCGGCGCCCTGCGCGGTATTTCATTGCCGCGGATCCGTGCCTTGCATTCCAGCCGGATCGGAATATGAGCCGTCAGCCCCGCAAGCTGCCGCCGGGGCCAATCGGCGACGAGCACGCCGAAGTCGGCAGGATATCCACGCCGACCATCATCTTCATCCTTATCGTCATTGGACTGGCTCTTTACAAGCTTCAAATCATCCTGCTGCCATTTCTCGTTTCAGGGGTCCTCGCCTATATTTGTACGCCGCTTGTGGGGTGGCTTGCCTCACGCAGTCGATTTAGCCGCAACTTCTTCTCTGTAATCGTATTTGTGGCGATCCTAGCAATTGTCGCGCTAGCGGGCTTTTTAGCACTGCCAGAGTTGCACCGAGGACTCACGCGAGTGGTCTTTGATTTTCAGGACATCGTCGCAAGCTTGGCCAAGTCCGCAATCGGTGATCGAAGCATCGATGTTTTCGGCAAATCGATGAATGCCACACAATTGACGCAGGTCGTGGTCTCGGCCGTCCGCGAGTGGATCGAGCAGCCGGAAAAAATCCTCTTGCTGGGAGGAGTGACATTTGCTGCCCTGTGGGGTTTTTTCCTCATCCCCACGCTACTGTTTTATTTCCTGTACAGCGGGCCGCGTGTGTTTCGCGGCTTGCTCTGGCTCGTGCCTCCCGCACACCGCCCCCTCGTTCTCGATATCTGGTCGAAACTCGATCCCGTCCTGAGACGATATTTCGTCGGCATTCTCATCGTGGTGGCATACGCCACAACGGCCGCGTATATCGGACTGGGAATTGTTCTCCACATCCCTCACGCGTTCTTTCTGGCCCTGCTGACGGGCGTCCTCGAAATGATACCGGCGATCGGGCCGCTAGCTTCCGCCATCATCGCTGGCCTGGTTGCCGTTCGCTATGCGACGGGCATCGGAGCGATCATCGGATACGCGATCTATGCAACGGCGTTGCGGTTATCGATAGACCAGTTATTTGGGCCCCTCGCGCTTGGCGTGGCGGCGCGCCTCCATCCGATCGTGATCATCTTCTGCTTCATCGCAGGTGGCATGTTGTTCGGCATAGCGGGTGTGGTCATGGCCGTGCCGGTCGCCCTTGCGGCCAAGATCTGTTTGGCGGTGCTTTACGACGAACCGCTAAGCGGGAGGGAAGCCAAATCCGAATAGAGCCGAAATGATTAACATGCGACTTCGCTGGTCGGAATATGTGAGTCGGAAAGCAACGCTGGCGGCGGAGCTTTCGGCCGCCAATGTGCTTTTTCCCGTCGTGGTCTTGGTCGGACTCGCGTTCGAAGCAAGGATCGCGGCCGGACGGGGTGTTCTGGTGGTTTGCCGCGGGTCTGGATGCGAGTTGTCCGGCGCGCTGCAGCGGGCGCTGCAAGACGGTTGTCGCAGCATCATCAGCTTCGGGGTGGCCGGCGGTCTCGCTCCCGATCTTCGGGCGGGCGACGTCGTGGTCGCGTCGGCTATCCGCGACTCGCACGTCGTACGGCAGACAGATCCGATTTGGTCGAAAAA
>JASHYD010001120.1 GCA_030043175.1 Xanthobacteraceae bacterium
GCCAGTCCTCCGCCACCTCGCCGACGTGGAGTCTAACAGAGCTTTTGGCAGCTTCGTCGAGAACGAGCGCGATATCAAGTGGCTTGCCGATTACCGTTCCTTGCAGCGTCAAGGGCGGTGGCTGGAGTTCCGCGGGCGGTGAAGACTCGTCGTTTGGAGCCGGCGGCGACGCCGGCCCCCGTGGCGGTGGAAGCGGGCGACGCGACGCCGAAAAGAGCGGCCGTTCGCGCGTAACGGAAAGAAGGTTGATGGGAATTCGCCAAAGGGGATTGCCTTGCGGCGGAGCCTGCCGCAGACTTGGATTTTCAGCGGTGGTCAGCTGCGGTTTAGCGATCGGACCTACCTCATCCGAGCCACTCGGGCCGGCGGAGTCCTGGCCAAGGGCCACACATGCCGAGAAAGAAGTCATTGCCGCGATCACGCAAGCGCAGCGCCTGACCATTTTGCCACCTACCGCCGTCCCGGCTTTAGGGGGCGTTTCCGCCCCGCTGTCATTTTATGCCTGCACGCTCATGTTGCGAACCAGATATTGTCGCGCAGGTTTCGCAAAAGGATTGCTCACCGAGAGCAACCCCACTGTCTGCATCGTCCGAACGGCATGTCGGGCCTACACGGCGTCGGCCTTCCTCGCCAAATCGAGAATAAAGTTCGTGAAAGCTGGCGATTGACCGATGAAAAGCCCATCTTCAATAAAACCATTGATCGCGTCCGTCGCGGTTATTTGGATAGGACGGATCACTGCACAATGTGGCAGACTGGGATGGATGAATTCGCACGGGACCGGGAAGATCAGGTTGGTCTGGAGCAGAGGATTGACGGTGCCTTGAGCAT
Source organism: Xanthobacteraceae bacterium (assembly GCA_030043175.1). The sequence continues at coordinate 832 of JASHYD010001120.1, forward strand.
CGATCACGTCGAAATTCGGGAACGTCAAACCGTTGGTTGGGTCGGTCACCGGAGCAATCGGCGGCTGCACGCTGTTGCCCGAGAAATCTACCCACTCCAGGAAATGGCAGATCTCGTCGCCGCCGATCCCGAGAGTGATCCTCAGCACTTCGGGGCTCGTCACCTTCTGGCTGAGTGAAGCATAGAGGCTGCTGCCGGCTTGCTCGATGAACCCAAAATGGAACGCAGCGGTGTTGGCGATTACCTGGATATGGTTTGGCGACGTGAAATCCGTGTTGTTCCGGGGGATCGCAGTGAACTGCCCATTGAAAAGGGCAGGCAACGCCTGAGGAAACGTGGCGCCAAAATCGGGGTTCGTGGTACTGCGATAGCGGATGTACCAGCTCGTATCAACGCTGAGCTTCGTCAAGTTGGTCAATCGGCCGATCTGCTTGGCGCCCGTCGCCTGGCTGCTTGGCAACGTGCGAAATTGATCGAGGTTCACCGGCGCTGCGCCCACAGAAACCAAATACGCGTTGAGGAAGGAGGCGTGGCTCTGCTCGTCGCCTGTATTGCTGGAAATATATTGCGGGCCGTCGGGATCGAGGTTCATGAAGGCCGCCTGATAGCTGTTCATCGGTGTAAACGACGGGTTTGCCTCCACTGGGAGCTGGCCAGGAGTGAGCCCCCCCAACTCGGCATACTGCTGCCACAGGTCGGCTTCGATCAGCTCCGCCGCCGCCAACAGCCTCAGAATGTCGATGTCTCCCGAACTCAGGCCGTGGGCCGCGCTCGCCGGGCCTCGAGAGGAAAAGAGAGCGCCGGTCGACAAGGCCACGCCCGCTAATCCGAAGCTCTTCAGAAAGCGGCGGCGCCGATTCACGATTGGTTTGTTTGGCGCCGCCGCTTTTTTCGTGGCGCTGGACTCTACATAAGTGGCTGAGGCGTCCTTGATGAACGACCGCGAATTTGTTCCAGTTTGCGTCTCATCCGAAACATCGCTCATGGTCTTTCTCCTTTCGGAACGTTGAGTTGATCCTTTCGGATCGTTGGGTTGACTAAAACCGATCGCTCTTATTCGAAAGCTTAGAGATTGCGGGGCCTTCTAACCGCTGCCGTCATCAATCGACGACCTCCAGCGGAGCCGCAGGTAAATGATTGGGCTCATAAAATGGGCTTAAAAGCGACCAAAACGATTGGATGAAAGCCCATTTCTTTAACTTTATCAAACCAAAGACCGGTTAATGCACATCCAAAACTCTACAAGAGACGCCGGCGCGACCATTGAACGCCCACTTTTGCGAAAACACGAAGGCTATTCCAATTCCCGTCCCTAGCTACTTTCTGGCGCCCCCACCGTCAGGCTGGCCTGATATCGATCGCGATCTTTGGCGCAGTGGTGATAGCGCTGCCGTTGGCTGTTACGAACTGCGTGCCCGGACTTGGCAGCGGTCGCCAGCAACAGCGGGATCGATTTTCGTCCGAATGATTTGCGCCATAGTAGAGTCTCATCGAAACTCCTCCCTTGATCCAACTTTCCGGTTCCGGTGCGGTATCCCGCGCGTGACTCGCGGACAATGTGGATCGCTACTCCTTCATTGTAACGGGCTTTCGCCGTATATCTCGACCGGCCTTTCCCGGCGCAGCCTGGTCAATGGCTAACCCGTGCCCTTCACGTTGTTTGCGCTCCTGCAATTGAACGCAATAAGTAGTGGCATTAGGCGGAATGAATTCCAATAGCCCGAAGGCATTATTCCTGTGCCGCCGCGGCGCTGTTGGTCTAGCAGTTGGGAGCCGCCGACGCAGGCTGCGAAACATACTGCGCCGGCAAACCTTGCCGCGCATCGGTCTGGAGGCTGGACCGCTCTCGCAATGGCTTTATGCGACGATGCGCCAGGCTGAGCTCGCGGTGCCCGAAGGTGAGCGCAACGGAAATTTTCGCCATGGCCGCTACACAAAACAAATCGTGGAGCTGCACGCCGCCGTGCGTCAGTTGGTCCGTGAAGCGAAGGCACTCATCAGGTTGTCTTGAGCCCTGATGAGTTAGCGCGTTTTCTGGAGGCGGCGTCGGGCAACCCACCGTACGGAATGAGACGGGGGACGATGAAGGGAGCAGCCGACAATCCGCATTTTCGAGAGAAACGTCTTCTTATCGCTCCCGGGCGCAGAGCGCACATAAACGGTGTGCAAACGATCACCATCCCGGTTCAACAGGCTAACGGTCCCAGCCATCGCCTGCTCATACCCGCCCTCAACAGTCAACACACACGCGCCATCGATACCAACGAGGTTGCCCTTTGCTGATCCATTTTCCAGACCGCAAAAAAGGGGTCGCCTTCCACGTCATGCTGCTGCAGCGCTTCCTTCATGATTGCTGTCCCAGCGTGATTGCTCTGACATCTGCGCTCGGTTGATCATCGGATAGTGACGTTCGAGAAAGATAGCCGGATCGTGGTCCTATCTCTCCCGGCACCGGTGCAGCACCCTCGAGTCCGGCTCCTTTTGCGCTAGCCCCGTTACCCCATCTACAGGCGATTTGCGATTGGGTACCGTTGATTCGACTCGCGTTTTTAGGCTGGCGCGCCCCGAAAATGCAGTTGTCCGCCGCGAGTTGGGAAAGTAGGGCTAAAATATTTCGTTCGTGCACCGTCAGGCTGGCGCTGATATCGATCGCGATCTTTGACGGAGTGGTGATAGCGCTGCCATCGGCTGTTGCGAATTTAGTGCCCGGACCTTGGATTTCGTTGGTGGAGTGCCTGTCTTCTTCCACGACCTAACGCCACCGCTCGGGAAATCAATCGAACCTTTGTACACCTTTGATGCGAAAAGAGCTGCTTGAGTTCGACTCTTAAGCTTCAACGATCGCAAAATCGCCGATACATGTAGCTTTATGGTATTGGGTGAGCGACAAAGTATCCTTGCAATCTCCTTGTTAGTTTTACCTTCGCCCAGAAGCTGTAGGATTTCCATGTGGCGCTTGCTAAGCGTATTCTTGACGTGACGATGATGCTCCCGCGCAAGTAGCGCGTTATCTTTTGCCAATTCCAGAATATGTCTGGCGTTTTCGCGCAGGGCGATCTCGCTCTCGATAATGCCGGAGAGGTCCTGCATTAGCGCGATGTCGTCCTTCGACCAGGGGCGCGGCTTCGGAGCGATGGCGCAGAACGACCCCAATATCTCGCCGTTAGGCGCTGAGACTGGAACGCCCAGGTAGGCGATCACGCCAAGTTCGGAAACGGCGCGATTGTCAGCAACGAGGGGCTCCGTCCGCGCATCCTCGATCGCAAGATATTTCTCGGAGGTAACGACATGTTGGCAAAAAGAGTGCGAAAGAGGTGTCTGACGCGCACTTGCCCATGGCTCAGGCAGCCCGCAACTGCTTTTGAAGAACTGCCGATCTGCATCAACCAAACTGAGGAGCGCCACCTCCGTGCCTAGCAGCCGACACGCCAATCGAGTGACTCGATCGAATTCGAGCTCGGGGAGCGTATCAAGAATTTTCGTGCGTTGCAGCGCGGAAAGCCTTTTGGCCGAGACTACTGCTGGGTTCAGCTTTTTGCAATGATCGTTATGCAACGATTTGGCCGACCAGAACTCGTTTACTACGCTCTCGCTCGTTTCGACTGCTTTTTCGGAAATGTCCATTTTATGGGGTCCTTGTGTTCATATCGCCCTCTGTTCGCGCACGCCTCGCGGCAGTCTCTCGCGCATGACTCGGGGCCAATGTGGATCGGTACTCCTTCATTGTAACTGACCTTCACCTCTATCTCCTGCTGGTCTTTCCCCGCGCACCGGGGCTCGATGGTTGACCGGTGCGCTTGACATTATTGGCACTCCAACTGCTGATCCAAAGTAAGTGGTCGCATTCGGCCGAACCAATTCCAATAGCCCGAATGGACTATTTTCACCTCCAAAACAGCCGTACGGGCTCGCACTGGCGTCACCGGCACTTGGGGCGCCGGACTCTTTTGGTCCTACCCGGTTTCGTGGAGAGGTCAGGCCTGGGATTAGAGTATCTGATTTGACCGCATTCTGTCCTCCTTCTCTTATCCTCTCGATCGCCCCTGCCAAGTCATGGATGCGAGACTTTCGCAGCGGAAAATATGCCGACACAGCTGAGATCGCCCGACAGTTTCAGCTCAATGAGGCCCATGTCCGCCGGATCCTGCGGTTCGACTATCTGGCGCCCGACGTTGTTGAGACGATCGTCGATGGTCGCCAGCCCCGATCGATGACCGTGAGGCGTCTGCTTCAAGGCGTACCCTGAGTTTGGGCCGCCCAGCGCACCGTATTCGGGTTCGCCCGCTGAATTTCTAACGAGCGTATCATCACTATGCGGCTTCGCAATGATCATGGGCCGTATTGCCGGGTGCTCGGCACTGCTTGACCGCGTTGCTGCACTTATGAAGACGAGATACGAAAATTGGCCCTCGGAGACAGACGCCGAATTCGGGGTCTTCGTCCTTGGTTTTGCGATACGGAGACCGCGCCGCACGTAACAAAGGCCGCGTGTTCGCACCCATTTCGCTCTGAACCGCAAAATTGCGTAAAAATAACGACTTGCTAGCTGACGCCCAGGCTGCCGCTCGCCAAAGGACCGACTTCGCAGAGCCTGGCGTCAGGCACTTGCCGCCTCTTTGACGCGCAATCCCGGCAACTGACGGAGCACATGGTCGATCGACAGTCGACCGGCCCCCCAAGCCATGATGGCGAGCGCCATAGCTGCCCACGTGATGTGGATCGGCCAGCCGTCCGGCACGGTAAGCTCGACGATGCAAGTCATGAACAGGAGACCTAATGCGGCAAAGCGCGTCCCGAAGCCAAGCACCAGGAGCACCGGAAAAATGATCTCGCCGCAGCCCGACAAGAACGCCATTGCCGCAGGAGCCGGAAAATCGTAAGGCCCTCCAGGGAGATGCAGCTTGAACTCTTCGGAAAAAAGGTAGATCGCCGTATCGTTCAACTGAAGGAAGCCATTCCATTTCAGGATTCCTGACTTCCAGAACGGCACGGCCAGGGCCAGGCGGAGCATGAGTTGAGCCAGGGATGGCTGCGCGATCCAGCGGATGATCCCAACCGCCTGGTCGAACACCGTCAGCAGCTGGTCAACAACGCCACTGCGCTTTGCTCGCATTCCGGGCTTCATGGTCATTCTCCAAGGTGAACCGTGGTGAAGACGCCCGCCTCGATCATGCCCGCGATATTGGCCGGAAGATCGAAGGAAGGCGTTTCGGTAAACGCTGCTGCGGCAGCCGCGCCCAACGTTGCGCCGTCGATCAGGCTCTTCAGGAAGGCAGCCGCTCCGGGTGGCAGGAGCCGTACCGCCACTTCCATATCCGGCCGGGTGATCAGCGCATCCTCGGCTGCACTCGAACGGAGTGGCGTGATCGGGCCGTCGAGACGGTTCATCGCGAAGATCGCCACGGCCGGATAACCGGATCGTACGATGCCGGCCGCGGGATGCGCCCGGAAGAGCAGATCACCAAGCTTGTCCGATGGAACGGCCGCGAGCGCACTCGGGGACAGCGGCGGCGCATCCGCAGCATGATAGGCGTCGAGCCAGGCCCGCTCGATCCGCGCCGTGTCGGCGAGCCAAGGCATGTCCTGCGCAGGCTCATACCCTTCGATAAAGGCGGGAAAGTCCCTGCCATACTCGAACAGTAGAGGTGATGTCGGTGGCGTCGCGCGGACGTGAAAGCGGGCCATGGCGCGAAAGAACTCGACACCGGTGATCCGCTGGACGGCAGGATAGATCGCGGCAAGCGCATCGATCAGGCTGACGGTGACGTTGTTACGGTAGACATTGTAGCGCTTGATCGCCGCCTTCCCGCGAGGGCCCACGACATCTACCGGTGTCGCGCGCGTCGGGTCCGTTAGCCCCTGCGCGAAAACGGCCGCGAAGCTTCGCTGCATCTTCTCCGTGGGATTATCAAGCAGCATGGCAACCGCCCACAGCACGCGCCCAAGTGAACCGGTCGAGAATGGCCTGGGCCGCAGCCGCTTCCGCCCGCAGGATGGGCCACGCGGGAATCTTAGTGTCCCATTCAATCAAGGTCGGGATGGGGCCGCAGCGGGAAATCACAATTTCGTATAGCTTCCAGACCGCGTCGGCGACCGGCCCATCATGGCTGTCGATCAGAAGAGGCTCACCTTCATCGTCGCTCTGCTCGGCATGGCCGGCCAGGTGGATCTCGCCGACCTCCGCGAG
>JASHYD010001121.1 GCA_030043175.1 Xanthobacteraceae bacterium
CCACAGATCGCGAACGAGCGCCGCCCATTCATGAAAGGCGATGACAACGGGGTTATTGGACCGCAGCGGCTCCACCAGGCCGTAGCGGCATGGCACCTCGTCGCGCTCGGCCACGAAGGTACCGAAGATGCGGTCCCAAATGATGAGCACACCGCCATAGTTGTGGTCGAGATATTCGGGATTGGCCGCGTGGTGCACGCGGTGATGGGAGGGCGTGTTGAACAGATATTCGAGCCAGCCGAGCCGTGGAATCCAATCCGTGTGCAACCAGAATTGATAGAGCAGGTTGAGTGCACTGGCGATGGCGACTGCGCGCGGCTCAAAACCGAGCCAGATGAGCGGCACGTAGAAGATGGCCGCGCCGGTCAGCCGGCCCGTCCACCCAAAGCGGTAGGATGCGGCAAGATTCAGCTCATTTGAGGAATGATGGACGGCATGCGTCGCCCAAAACCAGCGAACGCGGTGGCTGCTGCGGTGGAACCAATAATAGCAAAAATCCTGGCCAATCAGGAGGGCAGCTACCGCGACGGCCGTGTCGATCGGTATCGTGAACAGATGGTGGCGGTAAGCGAAGGCAGACGCCGGCGCAGCAATGCTCAGGGCGAAGAACGTCAATACGATATACTGGCGTCCGACAGCGTCGGCGAGCGAAGCGAAATACGCACGCCAATTGTAGCTGCGCCGCATCACCAGCGCCAGAACGAGGCCCTCCACGGTCGCAATTACCACCACCACGGGCAGCGCAAAAGCGAGGATGCTGGTCATGTCGTTGTCCTTCCGCTTTCCTCTTGGCCTGTCGCCCGGCGGAAATGTGCGGCAGCCGAATTTCTGGCATCTGTCCGTCAGGTAAAGTTTTGTAAAGTGCGGCCCGTCAGCGGCCGAAAGCTTGTCGTGGCTCATCGTTTCGGAGCATAACGGGGCCCCTTTCGACTTCAACCTCGTGCTCTTGGCGAGCCGCAGTATTGCGCCGCCCGCATTGCAGAACTGCTGCTCGCCGGGCTCAATCGCCCGGACCCGCACCTGCGTGACAAACACCGCGTCGGCTTAAGTGCCCTGGCCGGCATGAAGCGGAGAGCGCATGCCGACTGAGCTTTTGTTCGTATCATCGGCGCGGTTGATGGCAAGATTGAGCCTGCCGCTCTCGGCGCGCTTAGTGGGCGCTGATGATCGGTGCACCTGCTGCTCGGGATTGTTGCTTAGCGCAGGGCTTAAGTGGCACTGTTGAGGCCGCAAAGAGCTCCGATGCGGGCGACGCGGGGACGACGAGGGGACGGGCGACAGGTCATCATGTAAACAATTCGATCGCCGCAGAATAGCCAGCAGCCCTGATGCTTATTTTGAAGCCTGGAAGGCCAGCGCCACATGAATTTCGAATTCACCGAAGCACAAAGGCTTTTCGCCGCGGCAGTGCGCAGATTCGCGCTTGCAGAGCTTGAGGCAGGTGCTTTGAGGCGCGCTCACGATCCGCGTTTCCCCTTCGATGTCGCGCAGCGCATGAGCGGGCAGGGCCTAATGGGCATTACGCTGCCCGAGGCGGATGGCGGCCAGGGCGGCTCGCTCATGGATGCCGTGATCGCAATCGAACAGGTGGCGCTCGTATGTCCGCGCAGCGCTGACGTGGTGCAGTCCGGCAGCTTCGGCCCGATTCGCACCTTTGCCGAATATGCACCGCTCTCTCTCAAGGACAGGTATCTTCCCGACCTACTGGCTGGTCGCACCGTGATGAGCCTCGCGATGTCGGAGCCGGACGCCGGCTCAGCGGTGACCGACCTGAAAACCACTGCGCGGCTCGAAGGCCCAAACTGCGTCATCAATGGCGCCAAGATATTCTCCACCTTCAGCCCGGACGCAGCGGTCTTCCTGGTCTATGCGCGGTTCGGACCCGGGATCGGCGGCATCGGCTCGGTCGTTGTGGCGCGCGACACGCCGGGGTTCCGGATCGGTCAGCCGTCGGCCTTCATGAGCGGCGAGGAATGGTGCGAACTCTATTTCGAGGATTGCCGGATTCCAGCTGACTGCGTGCTGCTTGGCCCGGGCGGCTTCAAGAAACAGATCACAGGGTTTAATGTGGAGCGCATCGGCAACGCGGCGCGCTCGCTCGCCTTCGGCCGTTACGCCTTCAACACGGCGCGCGACCACGTCGCCACCCGGGTGCAATTCGGTCGCCCGTTATGCGAATTCCAGGGCCTGCAATGGAAGTTCGCCGACATGGCACTCAAGCTCGAGGGCGCGCAATTGTTGCTCTATCGCGCCGCCGTCAACGCGGATCGCGGCTTTCCGTCCGCCTACGAGACCTCGCTCGCCAAGGCCGCGTGCAACCTCGCGGGGTTTGAAGCCGCGCACGAGGCGGTGCAGGCGATGGGGGCGACCGGCTACAGCCGCGATACCTTGGTGGAATACTGCATGCGGCGCTGCCGCGGCTGGATGATTGCCGGCGGCTCGGTGGAAATTCTCAAGAATCGCATCGCCGAGGAGATCTTCGATCGCCGCTTCGATCAACGCGGACGGCAGGCCGATGCGGCGCAATGATTTGACTCCGCAAAAGGTGACCGCAGGCGGCCGCCCGCCCCTGAAGGGGGAGGGTCGGACGGCCGAAGGCGGTGCGGGTTACCCCCGCGTTGACTCTCCCCCGGGGCAGGCCACGGAGCAGGCGAGCGACGCCTCCTGTGCGCACGCGCCGTCACCCCTTCCCGACCCGTTGACGCGGGCCGGCCTCCCGGTTGCGGGGGGAAATGAGGAAAGGCTTCGCCACGCCCTGTTCTCCCCCGGCTCCGTCGCCGTGATCGGTCAATCGAACGACCCCGGCAAGACCGCCGGGCGACCTTTGAAATTCCTGCGACAGGCCGGCTTTACGGGGCGCGTCTATCCGGTCAATGCGCGACGCCGCGAAGTGCTGGGCGAGCAGGCTTGGCCCTCGATCGAGGCGCTTCCGGAAGTTCCCGAGCATGCCTATGTGGTGACCCCGCTGGAAGGCGTGATTGACGCGATCGAAGCATGCGGCCGAGCCGGCGTCGGGGTCGCCACGGTGCTGACCGACGGATTTGCGGAAATCGGCGAAGCGGGGCGGTCGCGAGAAGCACGGCTCAAGGAGATCGTCGCGACCACCGGCATGCGTATTGTCGGACCGTCGAGCCTCGGCATCGTCAACCTGCGCAGCGGGATGTTGTTGACCGCCAATGCGGCATTCGACGAGCCGGATCTGCCGACCGGACACATCTTTGCGGCGTCACACAGCGGCGGCATGATCGGGACATTGTTGTCACGCGGCAAAGCCAGCGGCATCGGCTTTGCTGCGCTGGCATCGGTCGGCAACGAGGTCGACCTTTCGCTGGGCGAAATCTGTCACGCCGTGCTCGGCGATCCGGATATCGACGGTTATCTCCTGTTCCTGGAAACGCTCCGCCATGCCGAGAAGCTGCGTGGCTTTGCCGAGCACGCCGCCGCGCTTGGCAAGCCGATACTCGCCTACAAGCTCGGCCGCTCCGCGCAGGGGCGCGAGCTCGCCGTTACTCATACGGGCGGGCTCGCGGGCGAGGACGACGTCGCCGACGCTTTTTTCCGCGATTGCGGGATCGCCCGGGTCGAAACGCTCTCGGCCCTGATCGAAGGCCTACCGTTGCTGGCACGCGTAGCGCCGCGGCGAACGACCCGCAACCCATGCGCAGCGGTCGTCACCACCACGGCGGGCGGTGCCGCCATGGTGGTCGATTCTCTGGCGGCCCGCGGAGTGGAGCCGGTGGCGCCAAACCAGGCCACCTACGCGCGGTTTGATGCCGCCGGCATCAAGGTCGCGCGATCGCGGCTCATCGACCTGACGCTCGCGGGCGCCCGCTACCCCGTGATGAAGGCAGCGCTCGATATCTTGACCACTGCGCCCGAATTCGATGTCGTGGTGATCGTGGTCGGCTCTTCGGCGCGGTTCTATCCGCAACTCGCTGTACAGCCGATTGTCGACAGCGCCGGCGGCAACATGCCTATGGCCGTGTTCCTGGTTCCGGAAGCCCCGCAGGCGCGAGAGGCGCTCGGCAAGGCCGGCATCGCAAACTTCTATACGCCCGAGGCCTGTGCGGATGCGGTAGCAGCCGCATTGGCGCGACGGGCGCCGCGGTCCTCCGGCTTGCGGGGAGAGCATCGGGGTGAGCGGGCTCCTCCACAGGCTCACAGCCGCGGAAACGCCCCCTCACCCGCCATACTCATTTCCTCCCCGGGCGGGGGAGGAAATGAGTGCGGGGACCTCTCCCGACAGGCGGGAAGAGGCGAAGGTCCCGGACGGATGCTCGATGAACTCGAAAGCTATGGGGTGCTTGATCGTCTCGGCGTTCCGCGGGCCCCTTTCGTCGCACTGGATGCGAACACGGCCGAGGCCCCAGCGTTGCCTTTTGCGTATCCGGTGGTCGTGAAAGCATTGTCATCCGCCATCACCCACAAATCTGACGTAGGTGGAGTAACGCTCGGCATTCCCGACGGAGCTGCGCTTGTTGCGGCCATCGCGGCCATCCGCACGCGGCTGCCGCAGGTACGGCGCGTCCTGGTGCAGCCGATGGTCGCTGGGATCGGCGAAGTTCTGATCGGGTACCGGGTCGATGCCGACGTGGGGCCCCTGGTGCTGGTCGCGACCGGCGGCGTCTATACCGAAATCTATCGCGACCGCAGCCTACGCCTTGCCCCGGTGGATACGGACATCGCCGGCGACATGATCGCCGAACTGCGCGGCCTGACGCTACTGAGCGGTTATCGCGGCAAAGCGGCTGGCGACGTTGCGGCCCTGGCGCAGGCGCTGGCCGCGCTGTCCCGGCTTGCTGCCGAGCCCACCATCATTGAGGCCGAAGTCAATCCGCTCATCGTGGGCCCACGCGGCGACGGCGTCGTCGCCGTCGACGCTGTGGTGCGGATGCTGGGGGACACATGAGGCGCGCCGAGGAGGACCACTCACTGCCACCGGCGGCCGGCGCAACTGCGGCGCTGGTTGAGTTCGTGAGCGACCTGCGCTGCGATGCGCTCGATCCGGAAGTGCGTCACTACGCGCGGCGGCACCTCCTCGACACGGTGGGAGTCATGGTTGCGGGTGCTGCGGCCGATGTGGCGATGCGCGCCGAAGCTGCGCTTGCAGCGGTGCGCGGGGCTGGTTGCATTCCGGTGCCGGGACGGGCGCGGCGCGCCGATCTGCTCGATGCCGCATTTTTAGCCGGCACGGCGGCTCACGGGATCGAGCTTGATGACGGCTACCGGCAGGGCTCGGTGCATCCGGGCTGCGCCGTCGTGCCCGCCGCGCTGGCTATCGGCCATGACATGGGGGCGAGCGGCAAGGCTGTGGTTTTGGCGATCGTTGCGGGTTACGAGACGGCGATCGCGATCGCACGCGCATGCCATCCTGACCTGCGCCAACGCGGCTTTCATCCGACCGGGGCCTGCGCGGTATTCGGAGCGGCGGCAGCCGCAGCTAAATTGCGCGGCTTGTCGGCCCGGCAGATCACCGACGCATTCGGCATTGCGGCAAGCAGCGCGGCCGGCCTGTTTGCCTTTGTCAACGGTGGCGCCGATATCAAGCGCCTGCATGCCGGGCACGCCGCCCGCGAAGGCGTTCAAGCGGCGCTGCTGGCGGAGCAGGGCGTCCAGGGGCCGCCGGATGTTATCGAATCGCGCGACGGTTTCCTGCAGGCGTTCGCGTTCGGTCGCAATGACAAGGCGCGGCCGATCACGCTGCCACCGAGCGTGCCGTTCGGCGTCACGGACTGCTACATCAAGCCCTATCCGTGCTGCCGCCATATCCAACCTGCGGCCGAGGCGGTGATGCGATTGTGCCGTGAGGAAGACATTTCGCCGGACGAGGTCACGCGCATCGATGTCGATACCTATCGCATTGCCGCCGAGCACGCCGATACGGGTTGGAACGACTTCGCCAGCGCGCAATTGAGCTTTGCGTATCTGGTCGGCCTCGCGCTCCGTTTCCGCACCATCCGGCTCGAACATTTCGCGGAGAAACTGCGGCGCGATCCGGCATTCGATGCGATCGCCCGCAAGCTGCATGTGGTGGTGACGCCCGAGATCGACCGCCTCTATCCGCAATTGCGCCCTGCGCGGGTTAAGGTGACGACAGCGCGCGGGGTCTTCGCCTGCGAGGCCGATGAAGCACTCGGCTCACGGCTGCTGCCGCTGAACGATGCCGGCCTGCGGCTGAAATTCGATGAGCTGGTGAGTCCGGTGCTGTCGCCCGCGCGGGCGGCGTCGCTCGCAGACCAATTGTGGGATATCGAAGCTTGTCCGGATGTGCGGGGGGTGGTCGAGGCGGCGGCCAAGTCGAGCGGCTGAGACAGCGCCGTCTCTTACTTGCGCCACGGCAATGCGGACGCGTCCTCGACGAACACCCAGCACCCCACACCAAGGTCATCCGGAAACGGCGCGACGACATAGCCCGCTTGTCGCTCGCACGGGATCCGGCCCGTCTGCAGACAGGCGATCACCCGATCGAGCGACATGACGGCAATTGCGTACGCTGCCATGAACGGGAGATTCGGAATGGCGAGTCCCGGGAAAAGGCGTGCCAGCGAAGCGGCTGCGACCAGTTGCACGCGGCCGCGATCAAGATGAAAGGCCGCGCCGAACGGATTGCGCTGCGCGTCGCGGTCAAGGAAGCGCCGGAAGCGGCCGCCGGCCTCCGCCACGTCAGCCTCCGCGATCACGATGTCCAGGAGACCAATCGCGCCGCTGGGGTGAGTGAGCCATCGCGGCTGCCAGACGGTCCGCTCCGTAAGGTGTGCCAGCGCCTGAATGCGGCCTTCGGGCATTTCGCCGGGCGCGACACGCACCACCGCAAATGCCGCGACATCCTCACCGGCCGCAGTTTCGACTGCACGCTGCATCGCCACCAGCGGTTGCACGCGAAATCCCGATTGCGTCAGCCGCGCGTGGGTTGCGGGCGCATCTGCGACCGCGAAGGCCGCGAGGTGCACGCCGCTATAACGGGAGATAGCGGCGTCGAACTCACGGCTGAGCGGCGTATCAGCGGTCGTGAACAAGGTTTCCAGATAACCGCGATCCAGCATGCAGGTGATGTTTCCGGTGCCGGTCAGCCGCGGTGGTCCGCCTACCCGATCGGGGTTGACCTGAATCGAAATCGGCGTGGGGGTAAAGCCCGCCCGGGCGAGCGCGCGACTGGCGCTTTCGGGGTCGATGACAAAATGAGCGACGTGATCGAGGAAAATCTCGCTGGCGACCGGCAGCCGGCGGTCGACTTCTGCGGTGGACTTCTTTTCGCTCATCGCATCGCCTGCGAGATAGCGGCTACCCGCTCGGCCGCGTCCCGCTTGAGCGCGGCGCGATCGATCTTGTTGGTGGACGACAGCGGCAGGCGGTCTACGATCCAGACGAAACGCGGATGCTGGTAGGCAGGCGCGTTCGTTAGCGCGAAGCGCTTGATGTCTTCGGCGTCGGCCTTCTGGCCCGCCTTGGCGATGATGAAGGCGACCGGCTTCTGGCCCTTGATATCGTCGTCAATCGGCACGACGCAGGCCTGCGCCACCGCCGGGTGGCGTTCCAACATGCGCTCGACATCTCCCGGATAGATATTCTCGCCACCGGAAACAAACATGTCGTCCGTGCGGCCGAGGAAATAGTAAAACCCGTCGGCATCGTGCCGGAACACGTCGCCGGTCCGGTAGAAGCCGTCCGCTGTAATTGGCGGTGGCAGGTCGGGCCGGTTGTGATACCCGAGCATCAGGGCGGGGCACTTCATTTCCAGGCCACCCTGATCGGCAACGTGCCCGCCGTCGTCGATGAGGCGCAGCGCCACCTTCGGGTGAGGATAGCCGACCGACATGTCGGGCTGGGGCAATCCGGCCGGATGCGCGCCGAACACCACCGGCCCGGCTTCGGTCGTGCCATACGCGTTGGTGACTTTGGCCGCCGGCAAAGTGCGATGCAGCGCCGCCATCAAACTCTGGCTCACCGGCGCCGAGCCCATGCGCACGAACGCGACACTCGAAAGGTCGGTGCGGGCCAACAGGTCTTGCTCGCGCAACATCATGGCGATCATCGGCGGAACGGCGGTGAGCCAGGTGCAGCGATGCCGCGCGATAGCCGCGATATACTCCGGTGCAGCGAATTGCGGCTGCAGCACGATAGAAGCGTGCGCCGCGCACGCTAGCTTCGCAAGCGCGAGCGCATTCATGTGATAGAGCGGCGCCGCGATGAGGAAGCGATGGCGTGACAGGTCGTGTCCCTCCAGCCGGGTCTCAACCACCCAGAGATGGCTCTGATGGGACAGTACGACGCCCTTCGGGATCCCGGTAGAGCCCGAGGTGTAGAGGAACATGGCGGGCTCGTCGGGCTGTGCCGGCAGCGCATCGAAGGGGCCAGGATCAAGAAAACCCGCAAAGCTTTCCTCGCCATCGGCGCCAAAACACACTGCAGGCAACCCGGGCGGAGATTGCGCCCGCCGCGCGGGATCGCAAAAAACCAGCCGCGCGCCGGCGTCGCGAGCGATAAAATCGATGGCGTTGGCGGGAAAGCGGTAATTGATCGGCACTGCGACGAATCCAGCCCGCATGATGCCGTAATAGGCGGCAATGAACTCGGCCCGGTTGGCGGACAGAATCGCGATGCGGTCGCCCCGTGCAAATCCGCGCGCCGAGAGAGCGCGAGCGACCCCCCGGGCCAGGCCGTCAACATCCGCGTAGGTGAAGTATCGTTCGCCCTCGCCGCCAACATCAATGATCGCCAGGTGGCCTGGATCGCGGTCGCGGCGGATAAGGTCGCCCAGATTGATGAACAAAGGTCACGCCTTCGGCGGCGCGGTGAAATAGGTCCCGCGGCCGCTCGCCAGCAGTTTGCCCTGCGCATCGTAGACATGGGCTTCGGCGGTCGAAAACTGGCTGCCGAGGCGGATCACCTTGCCGCGGACCGTAAGGTCGCCCGGCATCGCGGCGCTGTGATAGTCCACGCGCAGATCGATGGTCGGAACGCCGCGGCCGGTCTTCATCACCATCGCCCAGTCGGCACCGAGATCGACCAGCGCGGCGAGCACGCCACCGTGGGTGTAGCGACGGTCCGGGTTGACCACCCATTCCTCCCTCCACGTCGCCTTGAGCTCGATGCCGCCGTCGTCCACGGCGATGACCTTCAGCCCGAGCCACTTGTGGTAAGGCGCGCGCGTGACCAGTTCCTCGACTCTTTCCAACGTGATTTCTTCGCTCATCAGAGTCTCCCGCGTTGGAAACCGCCTTCTTCAGGACGGGGAGGAAGCGCGGATTGCCGGGCGTAACAATAGCGGTCCGCGCGATGGAGAAGTTTGCAGGACTTGGCGTTGATTCCGTCTCTCAAAGAGCCGCTGCCAGGAACCGCGACACGTCCAACGCGGGTCCCGGCTGTCTCGCCTGTTGGCACCTCGGCTCGCACCCTGTCGCCGGTCTGGAAGCCTCGAACGGACCTGGTATGCACGCAGGAGCCGCAAGGCAAACCGTGTGCTGTCAGCTTGGTCAAGTAGTCCCTCTTCCGCTCGCCTTGATTGCGAGCGTCGGCTGCTGCCAGCCGACGCGTCGCCTTCGCGCATTTTATCATCGGGCCGGACAGGAACAGGCCGGTGGCTCGATAAGGCCTCGCCTCAACGCACAACTTCGTCACGGCGTCACGACGACCTTGCCGAACACCTCGCGATCCTGGATCAGGCGCAACCCCGCTGCGGCGTGCTCAAGCGGCAGCACCTTGTCGATCACCGGCTTCATCTTGCCCAATTCGATGAGCTGCATCAGCCCCTTGAGATCATCGTCATAGAAGCTGTTGGATCCGATGATCTTCAGCTCAAAGGTCCACACGTAGCGAAGGTCTTCCTTCGGATCATGGCCCGCGGTCGCGCCGCACACGAGCAGCTTGCCGCCGCGCTTGAGGCAACGCAGCGAGGGCTGCCAGGTATCGCCGCCCGTGAAGTTGATGACGGCGTCGACGCCGCCATCATAGCTGCGCCGCTGCGGCTTGCCGTAACGCTCAATCGCCCACTTGGAAAAGTCCACTTCCTGGTAGTTGATCACTTCGTCGGCGCCCAACTCCTTAAGGCGCCTGAGCTTGTCGGCGCCGCCGGCGCAAGCGATCACCTCGGCGCCAAGGTGCTTGGCAAGAATGACGCAGCCGGTGCCGACGCCCCCGGAGGCACCCAGCACGAGCACGCGCTCGCCCTTGCGGATGGTGTCATGCGTGATCAGCATGCGATGGGCGGTGCCATAGGCCACCGGCAGCGAGGCAGCCTCCTCGAAGGAGACACGGGCCGGCATGGCGACCAGCTGATCGGCCGCCACCCGGCAATATTCCGCCATGCCGCCGTCGAGCATTTCCCCCATCAACCCCTTTTGTTTGTTGAGAGGATTGACGAGCACGCGGTCGCCGGGCTTCCAGGCCGATACGCTTTTTCCCACCTCGGCAATTTCACCCGCCATGTCGAGCCCGATCACCACCGGCAGCGGCACCTTGATGCCCGGCATGCCGCGGACGGTGAAGACATCGTGATAGTTGAACGAAGACGCTCGCACCCGGATGACGACGTCGCCCTCAGTGGCCCGGGGAACCGGGTAGTTGCCGACCAATTCGAGGTCCGAAAGTCCACCGTGCCGGCGCAGTACGAGCGCTCTCATCGTGTTGCCAGGCATTGGGCACCTTTGTTCGGGTTTACGCGCAGCCCGGGGGGATGGCAGGACCGGGTCAGGAAGGTCGTTCCGCCAAGTGCCACGGCACGCCGGAGGGATCAACACGATAGGCGACGTTCACTCCCCAAGGCTCAAGCTTCTGGGCTGTCGGCTCTCTACAGCATACCGAGACGCCAAGTCGAGCGAGGCAACACGCGTCTGCCGGCGGTTCAGATCCGCGACAAGCGCATGCATCGCATCGCCCCCGAAGCCCAATTCGCATAAGCTCGGTGCAAAATCCTCTACGCATAAGGTGGCTCGCCTGCAACCGAGAGCAAGCTCATATGCAGAGTTCCCACCCACAATGAGGTTGTCGCAAGGCTTCAGTGCCAGTAGCTTCGAGCGATTGGCATCCGGAGACTCCCAATTGAACGAAACGTTCCGTCAGTTCCTCGACCGGTTGCGCCAGACGGGCGAACTCGTTGACCTGCATCAGCCTGTAGACATCAGGCATATCGCAACGCTCGTCGATCAGGCCAAGACCGCACTGTTCTTCCATAACGTGATCGGCTACGACATGCCGGTGGTGTCCGGCATCATTCGCTCGCGCGAACGCGCCACCATGGCGCTCGGCTGTGACACCTACGCGGAGATCGAGCACAAGCTGAAGGCCGCGATCGACAAGCCGATCCCCCCCAAATACGTGAAATCGTCGCCGACCCGTCAGGTCACCTTGGTCAATCACGAGGTCGATCTCTACCGACTGCCAATACCAATGTCGTCGATCTATGACGGCGGACCAATGATCACGGCCGGCGTGGTGATCGCACGCGATCCCGAACTCGGCATCAACAGCGGCATCTACCGATTCATCGTCAAGGAGAAAAACCTCACGGGCATCGACATCGTTACGCCCAACAACATGCGCCTGTTCGCGCAGCGCGCGCTCGAGCGCAATGAGGCGCTGCCGATCTCGATCAGCATCGGCACGCATCCGATCGAGATCACCGGCTCCGGCTATCGGGCGCCGCTCGGCGTCGACGAGATGGGAATCGCGGGTGGGCTGCGCGGCGTGCCGGTCGAGCTTGCCGCCTGCCAGACCATCGACATGCCGTGTCTCGCCGATGCCGAAATCGTACTCGAGGCGGAGATTCTCCCCACCGGCTGGACCTGGCCTGAAGGCCGTTTCGGCGAATTCACGCGCCTGATGGGCGGACTGCACTGGAATCCGTTGGTTCGCATCAAGGCAATTTCGATGCGCCGCGACGCGATCTATTACAACCTGCATATGCCGTGGGAGAACACGTGGCTGGCGGCGCCGACCCGCTATACGGCGATCCGGCAGGCGCTCAAGACCGCGGGCGTGCAGGTGAAAGACATCAATGTCACCCTCGGCGGCTGCGCATTCTGGCACGCGGTGATCTCCATCAAGAAGCAGCCCGGCGAGGCCAAGAACGCGTTGCTCGCCGCGCTCTCGGTGATCG
>JASHYD010001122.1 GCA_030043175.1 Xanthobacteraceae bacterium
GCCGGACACATCGGCCATTATGGAACCGATCGCGCATGGTTTGACCCGGCCACAAATTGCGGCCGTCGCGGTGTATCTTAGCTATCTCGAGTAGGCCGGCTCTCGTGATTGGTGCCGCCGCGGGCCGCAGCAATTCGAGCCGCCTCCCTAACCCGTCCCCTTAACGACCTTCTGGATGCATTCAACTACACTATTTGCTGAACCGAGCTTTTCAATAACAGGGACGCGAGCAGCAGCGGCGCGTTCGCGAACGTGTTGGTTCAGATCGCCGGTTAAGAGGATTGCTGGTATAGAGTTTCCCCGTCGACGCAGTTCATCCACCAGCTCAAGACCATCCATACCTGGCATGTGAAAATCGGTCACGAGACAGCTATTGTCAGGTACTTTAGTTTCGCTCAAGACCCCTCTGGCGCTGGAGTAAGTTCGTACTCCGAAGCCTTCCGCTTCAAGTAAACACCCAAGCGCTTCCCGCGCACCGTCGTCGTCGTCAACAACGAAGACCGTGCATTCCGGACTTGCACAGCATTGCAACATGGTCAGTACCCTCGTGTTTCGACTCGGGCTAAATTGAGAAAATCATAATCATCGTGAACAACGAACGCGTTGACGCGGATCAATCTCGAGGACATGGAACCGAGATCGCAATGGAGGTGCGCTCTACACCCGACTCAAAATGAGCGTCAGGGCGTATCTCCAATTGGTCGAAGCGTTGCGGCGCACCGGGCGGCTTCATCTGAATCCCAACTGTGTGCCAGCGTGGACGGGCCGACGGCTATGAAATTGCCGCCGTTGAAGGCGTTGATCCAACGCCCCGTCCCCCTCAAGGAGCAACCTATCTAGAGGCGACTCGGGTCAGGGAGCGAGCTGGACCCCAATCAATGCCCCTGGATCGACTTCAGACAGATCACGATGGCACCGACATCCTCGCCGCTAATAGGCTCGTCGGCGATCGGAATGTGATAGTCGAAACAAATGTCTTCGATTCTCTGGTCCCCGACCTGCTCGACTGCGCGTCGAGCCGGTCCCTGCTTCGTATTCTGTTGCAGGCGCCTCTGCGGTCAGTGGTCGCAGCGAGGCACTCGTATTGATGTGGCAGGTCTTGTCGCAATGCGCCTAAAGGAATGGACGACAACGGGCACAGGGCGCACGGACGCAACAGTGCGGCGAGCCGTGCCAGGCGAACAATGCGATTTCCCAAGGCTTTGCGGGATTGTCGGCGTTAACGGGTATTGGAACGGCAGCGAAATTTTCGCGTCTCCGCACCTCGCCCGTCCTGCTCACCTTCCAACGAAGCCCTCTCCGCGCGCATGTGCGTGCGCGCGCGGCCAAGGCCTTTTTTGGAGATCCGAGCGCAGGTGCGCACGCCCTCGATGCACCGAAGATCAGGTTTGACGCGAATCAATGATCGCTGGGCGATGCCTGGAGAACATGCGCGGTGTCTCAACTCGGGGATACAAATGAAGTACCCAGTATTCGGAGCGGCACCTGACACCGTTGGCCCAGCCGACCATGCGCTTTCTGCGAGAGGCCTTTTTGGAATCAGCCTGTGTAGTAACCCACGCAACGAGATCGTAGACCTTCACCACGATCGGTGCAACAAGCCGCGGACTGAGCGCTTCGTTCAACTTAGCTAAAAGGGGTATCATAATTGCTAAGGTCGCAGTTATAGCCGGCATTGTCCTATTCTTCCCCGGAACGGTCGGGGCTCAAGCAGCCGGATCGACCATGTACGGGACCATGCTTCGCACCAGCAGTCACGGCGTAACTTCGGGAGTCGAGCTCTTGCAATTCATGGATCAGATGTCCAGGTACCTCGATAGCAACCGGAACGGGCAATTGAATCGCAACGAGTCGCGACCGCTGCGTCATCACAAAGTGGACGCGACGCAAAGGAGGTTTCGAGGCACCGCAGCACAGATGTGCTCTCGAACTACATCAGAAGCAGCCGGTGGCGTCCTCAACCTTATCTCACGCAGCCAACTTGCGATTGGCCGCCACATAGAAGAGCAAATATAAGTTCATCAAAATGGGGGAAGTGGCATGCAGCGCTCGTTGCGCTGAGCCAGCGTGAACGCTGATTGCCAAGCCGACAACTGAGGCAAGTTGTCATCGCGGATCGTAATTCCGCTTCGCTGTCCATGGGGCAGCCTTTGGCTAAGGCCTCGCTTCGTTTTCGGTATGCATTGACGAGGCTTCTTAGCCAGTCTCGCTCCGCGAGCTAAGGGCGCCCTTCTCGCGGTCCTGCGACAGCGGCCCAGCGTGGGATGATTGGCCTGATCAAGAAACCATCACACGAATGTCAATAATTCCTCTCATTAGGGTTATCGCTGTCCCGTTAGAGTATCGCGCTCCATTTGCTTATTCTGAGCCCGCTGCTCGGGAGCTGGCCCCCGGCACGCTACTGCGATGTGCTTGCGCTGCCGCCGCGGGAAAAACAACGCACGCGGCAAGCGTGACAGTAATCGTAAGCTTCATAACCGGTATAGTCTCCTCCTCAAGAGTTAATTAAATTGTCATTATAAGAAACGCAATTTTGCAACCTGCAGCATTGATCTTTATCAATAACAAACCTCGTGCGCGACCGGTGTCCGTACGTTCTTGGCGAGCGATGGACCAGATGACCAATATAGCCGCGATTAAAGATCGGGCGCCCGCCCGCGTCCTCGGTCATGATTTAAATCAAAGAGCTATTCGAAAATAGGTGCTTAGAAAGAGGGATAACGATCCTTATTCAGAGGGGGCGGCATGACTCGAAAACTCCTTTCCATAGCAGCAACGTGGATCGCTTTCCAGGCTATATCCACGACGGCATTCGCTTTTAGCAAGCATATTGACGCGGTGAGCGATGCGAGTCTCCGAAGATTGTTGCAACTGATGGACAAAGACAAAAACGGCACTGTATCGAAAAACGAGTTCATGAATTATTTTTCGGAGAGGTTCGACACGTTGGATGTCGACCGTAACCGACGCCTTGAGCCGGATGAAATGCGACCCATGCTCATCCCGAATTGGGTGATCAGGCCCAAATCAAGCAAAAATCATATGTGAAGCGGGGTCGGCGATATTCGATGCCGCCATTTCTTTATCATTGCCCAAACACAGGATTTCGGGTGCAAGGCTGGGCTCCGGACGACGATTCCGTGACGGCCGGCGACGTCTTTGTGGGTGTCAAATGCCTTGCGTGCGGATGGTGGCATTTCGTCAACCCTAAAACAGGCAAGGGGGTCGGCGAGAACAGCCATTAGGTGGAGCGGCAAAGCCTTTTTTTGGAGAGGAGATAGCGACATGGGAGCGAAAGTAGAAACGAAAGCGAAGACGATAGTAGAAACGATAGTTCTAATCCTTGGAATAGGAATGGTTGCACCGCTTCCATTCGAAGAACTCGTCGGTGGTTATGGGCGACTTGCGTTGGCAGTCCTCGGTTTTTTACTCATATTTTGGTGGCTATTCAACAACGATCGAAAGAAGGATCTGAGGGGCGAGTTGTAGGCTCTGCGGCATGATGTTTCGGGACAAGCGCGGGCGCACCAAGACGCGGTCGGCGGTCCATCCGCGGTTCTTCGGCTGACCCGAGAGACTGCACCAGCGATCGCCGCCGGCTCGGCAGCGGCTACGCGAGGCATGCGCCTGCAAGTGAGCGAGTGACGTCCTCGGGTTCTCTCGATGATGGCAAGGAGAACGCATGCTGCGACGTCAGGCCGGTGCCCGCGTTGTTTCCAGTCCGGACAGACCGAATTGCGCGGCGAAAGCTTCGTCGTCCCAGCCGGCGGCGTATTTTCAATACGTGGTGCCTGACGGGCGAGTGATTTGGACAATTCGAATAAAATGCTGCGTTCAAAGTCCTCTGTGCCTACCGCGTTGCCGTAGCGGCGTCCATCGCCGATCGGGCGTCCGTGCGTTTAATGGCGGCGGCGCTGCGCCGGCGCGGCACCGCGAGAGCCTAATGGCGGCCTTCCTGCAGCCTCGGTAAAACGAAAAAGGCGACTCGAATGCCACCGGCAGGATGACAGCGCGCGGCGGACGATCGGTGCCATCGCCGCAGGGGGCGGCCGATCAAGATGCACGGGCAGGCGCCGTAAGGATGGGGCAGCGCGCGAGTGGGCTTTTCCCCGCACGGACCCTCAACACCGAACCGTGCGTACGATTTCGGACGCAAGGGCAGGGTGACCAGCCTTCCACCTTGATCGCGCGGGAGCTCGATCAGATTTGCAGGGGGTCCTAGACAATGCTTCAAGGTTCACTTCGTTCCCACCAGCTCCAGCTGGTTGAACATGGTGGAACGCTGGTTCGCCGAGCTCACCGGCAAAGCCGTGCGACGCGGTAGTTTCTCCAGCGTTCCAGATTTGATAGCGGCAATCGAGGAATTCATTGAGGAATGGAACCGCGATCCAAAGCCTTTCATCTGGACGGCGCACGCGGAGGATATTCTTGAGAAGATCGAGCGCTGTAGACGGCGATTGGAGGAAATCAAACCCGGTTGCACGGTGCGCCGCGGGCGGAAAAAGGTCGCAAAGCGCGTCTAGTTATTTGCGCGCCATAACACTAGGGTCCGGACTCAATTTGCTTAAATCCAATAGGCCACGGCGGCGACGAGGCAGACACTGGAAAGAAAGTTTCGAGCGAGTTTGTCGTAGCGCGTCGCAATGCGCCTGAAATCCTTCAGTCTGCAGTAGCAACGCTCAATGACGTTGCGACCCTTGTATGCCTTCTTGTCGTAACGGATGCGTTTCTTGCGGTTCGAGCGACCCGGGATCACGGGTGTGATGCCGTCCTGCCGGAGTAACTTGCGGAATGGGTCGCTGTCATAAGCCTTGTCGCCAAGCAGCTTTTTGATGCCTGCCATCAAGCTCACGCACTCCGGACCCACCGTGCAGTCAGCGGTGTTGCCAGGCGTCAGAATGATCACCCACGGTCGGCACAATTCATCGACAAGCGCATGAAGGTTGCTGTTCCGGCCGCCCTTAGTGACACCGATCGCCTGTTCCGAGGCCCCCCTTTTCCACCGCCAGCACAGCGGTGTGCTTTGACATGGGTGCTGTCCAGCGCCACCTGTTCAGGCGGCTCCGGCGATCCCGCCACCGTCTCAAATATTTGCTGCCAAATTCCGCGCCCGCTCCAGCGATTGAAGCGATTGTACACCGTCGTATACGGGCCGTATCTTTCAATTACCCACAATTTTCGATCGCCTCAGCACCAAACACAGCAGCAGCGAGTCGTTGTAACCCGCGCCAGATAACCATATTTCCTGGAGGAAGATCCTTGGCGCGGGCTAGGTAACCGCCGAGTCTAGCGATTTTGTTGATGTAGTGCGCTAACGATTTG
>JASHYD010001123.1 GCA_030043175.1 Xanthobacteraceae bacterium
CGGCTTCTATTATACGCTCGATCGCGCCAACGGCAGCTTCGTCAAGGGCGGCCAGTACGTCAACGACCTCAACTGGACCAAGGGCCTCGACCCCAAGACTGGCAAGCCGTTGGAGTATGATCCCAAGCTTGATGTCCAGGCCTATGTGCCGGAGGCGCGCCCGCTGCGTGGCGAAGGGATGAAGCGGACGTGCCCGACCTGGCACGGCGGCGTCGCCCATCAGCCCACCGCCTACAATCCGGTGAAGCAGATTGCCTATGGGGTCGGCGCCGAGGGCTGCTTCAGCCAGAACGGTGCCGCCGCCGCGTTCAAAGGTCCGGACGGCGGACTGGACCGGGTGAAATTCGAGAAGCGGACCTACACGAGCGACCTCTACTACGGTGCGATCACGGCTTACGATGTGGTCAATCACAAAGTGCTGGCAAAGACCGTGACTGACATCGAGATCCGTTCCGGCGCGACGGTCACGGCAGGCGGTCTCGTGTTCTCGGCGCTGCAGGACGGCTGGGTGGTGGCCTATGATGACGAGAAGCTCCAGGAGCTGTGGCGCTTCAATGTCGGCACGCCGCTGAAAGGTGCACCGGTCGTCTACGCGATCGGGCCGAAGCAGTATCTCGCGGTGCAGTCGAGCGGACGTCACCTGCACCCGGTGAAATACGATAACCTCGAGCACTCGAGCTATCTGTTCGTGTTTGCGTTGAATTGAGGTTCGCCCGGAGCGCGCGAGCGAAATCCGGGAGCGGCATCGCCACATCGATCGGGGGGCCGGATTGCGCTGCGCGCAATTCGGCCGAGGTGCGATCGTGTCTGAAGCATTCATGGGAGGACAAAATGCCTGACCACCTCGGATCTATGGCGGTTGCTGCCCGCACCGCCTTGCTGGGCGTTTCACTCGCGGCGCTCGCCACCTTGGCACACGGCGCTGAATACAAAATGACGGTCAACAAGGACCGGCTCACCAACGCGCAAAACGAGCCACAAAACTGGTTGATGATGAACGGCGACTACGGCTCGACCCGGTATTCCAAGCTGACCCAGATCAATCGCGACAGCGTCAAGAATCTGCGCATGGTGTGGGCGCTGGCGCTGCGCGGCATGCAGGATATCGGCCAGAACGGCCCCGAGAACGAGGTCAACCCCTTAATCGACAATGGGTTCATGTACACCGTGGACGGCTGGGGCACCGTCTACAAGATCGACGTGCGCAGCGGCGATCATGGCGAGTTCGCGTGGATCGCCGATCCCGGCGTCAAGCATGAAGGCAACATCCCGCGCACCCGTGGCATCGCGCTGTGGGAGGACCTTGTGATCGCCAACCTGCCGGACGGCCGGGTCATCGCCATCAACCGCGATAGCGGTGAGATCGTGTGGGACAAGAAAATCGCTGCAGTCGACGAGTTCGGCAGCCGCGAGAAATTCTATGCGGCGCCGCTCGCTGCCGACGGCAAGGTCCTCGTTGCCAACGGCGCCGGCGATGCGACGCGCGGCTGGCTCGCAGCGCTCGATGCCCGTACCGGCAAGGAGCTGTGGCGATGGTACGCCATACCGAAGCCCGGCGATCCCGGCAGCGAGACCTGGAAGGACAAGACCAGCGCTTGGAAGACCGGCGGCGGCGGGTTGTGGCAGACCGGCTCCTACGATCCTGCCTCCCGGCTTACCATTTGGGGCACCGGCAATCCGGTCCCGCAATACGATCCGCAGGCGCGCCCCGGCGACAACCTCTATACCAACTCCGTGGTCGCGCTCGATATCGATACCGGAAAGCTCGTCTGGTATTACCAGTATCTGCCCAATGATTCCTGGGACTATGACGAAGTCGGCATCCACCTGTTATATGATGTCAGTATCAACGGCGAAATGCGCAAGGTTGTCGGCCACTTCGCCCGCAACGGCTTTTACTATTCGCTCGATCGCAACAACGGCAGCTTCGTCAAGGGCAGCCAATACGTCAACGACTTGAATTGGACCAAGGGCCTCGACCCCAAGACCGGCAAGCCGCTCGAATATGACCCTGCGCGCGATGTCCAGCTTTACGTGTCGGAGGCGCGCTCGCTGCGCGGCGATCCGATGAAGCGCACATGCCCGACCTGGCACGGTGGCGTTGCCTATCAGCCCACTGCCTACAATCCGGTCAAGCACATCGCGTATGGTGTGGGCGCGGAAGGCTGCTTCAGCCAGAATGGCGCCGCCGCCGCCTTCAAGGGCCCGAACGGCGGGCTTGACAGGGCGAGGAATGAGAAGCGCACCTACACCAGCGATCTCTACTACGGCGCCATCAGCGCCTATGACACGGTCGGCAACAAAATCCTGGCAAAGAGCGTGACTGACATCGAGATTCGCTCCGGCGTGACGGCGACGGCCGGCGGCCTTGTGCTCACTGCCCTCCAGGACGGCTGGGTCGTCGCCTATGACGACGAAAGGCTCCAGGAGCTATGGCGCTTTAATGTCGGCACGCCGCTCAAGGGTGCGCCCGTCACTTACGCGATCGGACCGAAACAATATGTCGCCGTGCAGGGCAGCGGGCGCCACGTGCACCCGGTCAAATACGACAATCTGGAGGCGTCGAGTTACCTGTTCGTGTTCGCGTTGGATTGATTGCCGGACCGCGGGCGTCCGTGGACGCGCGCATCCTGCAACATAGAGAGGAAGGAGCGCAGCGAAATCCGCATCGGCCATGTGCGAACGCCGTCCCTGGGTTTTCGCTGCGCTCAATCGGGTTGCAACTCCCTTGCGGGTCACGGCACACGCTCAAACCGAGCAGCTCCGCCACAGCTGAGAGCAGTCCAAATTCGGTTATTATGACGAGAACGGGCACAAGCCGAGCCACGACCGAATTCGCCCGCACTTGCCCGACTGCACTTGCTCTACGGCGCAGCAAAACCGAATTTTCGTCGATCGACGTCCGTCGCCCGGCTCGGCTCCTCATGGAAATTTAAACTTTTACGGCCACCCGGCAGAGCCGGGGATCTCCTCGGGTTATTAGCCGCGCCCGTCGGTTTCGAGGAGCGCGAACAGCATTTCGTCGCGCCAAGCCCCGTCCACACGGAGATTACCGTGCAGCAGCAGGCGTTCGCTGCGGAACCCAAGTTTTTCGACCAGTTTGCGTGATGCAATGTTATGCGGATGGATGAAGGCCTGCACGCGATGCAAGTGGAGTTCGCCGAAGCAAAAACTGAGCATCGCCGAGACCGCCTCGGTCGCGATGCCCTTGTGGTGGAGAGCGGGATCGATGATATGGCCGATGGTAACCCGCTTATTGCGCATGTGCCCGTCATGATAATTGACCATGCCGCAGCAGCGATCGGTCCTGGCATCGGCCACACGGCTGGGAACTCAGGTTAACGGCCTGGAAGGGTGATTTTTGTGTTGACGATAGAAGCATGATTCCCTGTGCGCTGATTCGCAGCGGAGGCGCACATGGAAATGATTCTGGACGAGGAGCTGCCGAGGTCAGGGCTGGCCGTTCTACTCAGACATTTCTCGCGGATCGAGGATGGTCGGCAGTCCTGGCGGGTGACCTTCCCTCTGGCGGAAATGTTGCTGCTTCTGACCTGCGCAACAATCGCAGATTGCGACGATTTTGATGAAATCGTTGCATGGGGCAGCGATCACCTGCAGTTTCTACGACGGTTCGCGCCATTTCATTTTGGCATCCCGTGTGCCCGCTGGTTACGGACGTTGGTCAACCGTCTCGATCCGCTGCTGTTCGGGAGC
>JASHYD010001124.1 GCA_030043175.1 Xanthobacteraceae bacterium
CCGCGGATCGGGGCCTATGTCTTTACGGGCGACGGCCAGACGGCCATAGCTGGATTCACCTCGCTCAGAGCTAAAATCGATGAGGCGTCCGGCGTTGCCGGCTGGCGCCTACACGATTTAAGGCGCACGGCCCGGTCGCTGCTCTCTCGCGCCGGGGTCTCAGCCGACATCCCGTTCCTCGCCCAGCATCTCAATGCGATCGCCGAGATGCATCACGACGGGCAGATGGCGGGGACGAACGACGTTGTCGAAAGGATCACCGGCCGCAAGCCGCAGTCGGTCGCCGAGTTCGTCGAGAAGCACGGGGCGGCCTTCCAATAGGCCGTCCGCACCACAGTCTTTGAAAGGCAGGTTTCCCTCGAGTTGAAGGCGAAAGAGGAGACGGCACATGCATGACCTCGTTAGGACTACCATCGAAGCCCACGGCGGCCTCGAGGCCTGGCGGAAGGTCCGCGAGGTGTCGGCGGATTTCACGCCGTTCGGTCCCAGCCTGAAGGTGCGCGGGCCCTTGGGCGAAAAGATTCAGCACATGACGATGGGCCTGACGGTAAACACCCGTGAACAAGAGGTCTCCCTTGCCGGGTATCTGGATCCGGGCCACACCGGAATCTACCGCCCTGACCGAACCCGGGTCGTGGCGGCCGATGGTGCCGTTGTGGAGGACCTCCACAATCCGCGGGCTTCACTAACGCAGATGGCTCCGGGGACGCCCTGGACGGCGACGCAAATCCTCTACTTCCTCGGCTATTCGCTGTGGATGTACGTCACGCTGCCCTACAGCTTCCACATGGAGGGCGTGACCTTCGAGGAAGTCGAGCCATTGGAAGAGGGCGGCGAGACCTGGCGCGCGCTGAAGGTGACCTATCCGGCGTCGTTCCCGACGCACTCGACCGAACAGATCCACTATTTTGACGAGTACGGCTACATGCGGCGGCAGGATTACACCGTCGACGTCCGCCAAGATCTGGGCGCGGCGCACTACATGTCCGGTCATCGCAAGTTCGACGGCTTCCTGTTCCCCACCCAGAGGCGGATCTACCGGGCCGGCGCCGACCGTACGCCGCTCAAGAACGAGCTGTTGATAGCGGGCGACTTCGAGAATTTCCGGGTCACCCGCGACGCCTAGCGCCGCCCGTTCCCAACTTCCCACGCCATCGATGACGGGCGGTCGCGGCGTGATACCGGAGCCGTGGCCAGCGCTGCCCACTGCTGGTTGGGAGCTCGACACTGGACAAAGCGAGGCATTGACGCAGCACAACATGTACTCATCGCGAACCTGCATTAGAGGCACAATGCACACCACTTAAAACCGAATGGAACAGAAGAAATGGTATCTCGTCCGACTGTCGGTGAAATGTGCGCTATACACACGCATCCGCGCGGCAAACAAAATATCAGGCCTTTTCCCGAAGCCTCGCTAGCGCCGGTACCCTCCCTCAACAAGAAATACGGTTGCATATCAATGAGATTCAACTTTCAACCACCCACTCAAGAGTCAAAAGAAGCATTTAATGCCGCCACTAAGCAAAAAAAAACGGGTTGAAAGCAAAAGCTCATTCGACAAACATTGCGGCGCGACAGAGATGAAACGGGGCATGGAGTTTACTTTCGCAATACGTGAGAAAAGCGATCACTTAAATCCGCGTTACGCCTTCTTGACGTCACCGGCGTCTACACCGGTCGGTTCGTGGCGCGCGGGCGGGGCTGTGACGAGCAGTTTCTTGTCGGTCACACCGTCGAGCATGCGGGTCTCGAACGGGGCGATGCCAATCGCATTTCCACCGAGGCGTTCCGCTCTCGAGGTCGTTGTGTAAGTCACGCCCACCGTCTGCAACAGTGCCCGACCGGAGTTGTCGAGGTTGTCGAAGTGATGATCGTGGCGCAAAAGCAGCGCGTCGAGTGTACCGACTTGCTCGACCGATACGGCAGGCCTCTCGGTCTTAACGTGTTTCACCGGGCTGTGAGGCTTTGGTAGTGACCCGGCGGATCGAAGGTCGGGTCGGTGAGAATACGCATACCTTCATGTTTCGATAACGACGGTCGGACCACCGAAGAGGGTCAGCTTGATGTTCGAGGAGTCTCACGGAAAAATCCTTTGTGTCTGCGGCCGCAAACCAGATAAGCCCGGTGCATTCCGGTCGCGCGATGAGGGGTCGGTTTCGCTGACCGACATAGGACAGCAGAGCCCTCGTTCCCGCAGGTTGATCACCACAATCTCCCGAACAGAGATCGTCCGCGAATCGGAAGCCGCCGACAAATCCGGCGACTGCTTCCAAAGGGCAGCGCCTGCCAGAAGGATCTAGCCAGCGAAGCTGGCCGCTCCAATGTCAACCAAGCTGGACCTCTTCCTTGATGTGTAAAAGCTGGCGTTATTTTCCAAGACCTCAAGAAATCCCCGCAGGTCGTCTGCCGCACCCATCATGTGCTGATGTCAGCTTAACTTGTGCAGCGAGGTGATCTGGGAGTTCCAGCGTTTGATTACACTCGCGGGATCGTGCAGGCGGAAGGTCACGCCGGAGAGCACATCAGCGTAGTGGGCGAGATGCTCGCGCACGTCCTTGACGGTCGCTATGAAGTAGCGATGCTGTCGATCAGCTTTCTTTTCTATCGCGCGCAGACGTACTTCGCACAGGCCTCGCCCGTGCCGAAACGTCAAGGTAAGCCTCCCGTCTCGCGCCAAGTTCTTCGAGGTGGTGGACTCTGCGTAAAGGACTATTCCGATCCGGGAATGATCGAGAGCTGTCATATCTCCCGCGCTGAGCATTGCAGCATGTGGCCATCCTCTCTCATCGACAGTTGAAAGCCCAATCGCTTGGCTGATCTTCCTATCGAGATTTTCGCCGTCCAAGAAATCGACAAGCTCATCTGGGAGTGCAGTGTTACTGATGTGTTCCGGCGGATGGTATATATCGTTTGCGTCGGACATGATCTCACCTGAAAGATGGACCGGTCAACTCAACGTCGGGCCGATGCTGGTGCATCAAGCAACACTTGGTTATCTTTTCGCCATGTTACAGGTCTGCACAGCAGGACAACGGCGATGGTTCGCCCGATGTGGTTCCTTCGACGCATTGCTCAACGCATACCTTGGGATCGTGTTCCGGTTAGACCCCAGGCCGCATTATCTTAGAGACTTTTCATGTTTTCATTAATGGTTCGCACCCTGGCGCGGCGGGCCGTGGCGACCGCCCCCGAGCCACGCCACAATCGCGGTTTGCGGTGCGAACTTGTTCGAAGCACAGCTTATCGAGGTGTTTGCGTGTCCTGGAGGCTGGTATCGGGCGATGATCTTCGATGGCGCGAGAGATGATGGCGTCCCGAGGAAAGAGCCCAGACCGTCCGCGCGAAGCGCTGCTATGCCCTCCCAGGGGACAACTCCTCGAACCGCGACAAGCCGTCAGGTCCCAGCATAACCGCCTCGCCGTCGATCGTGAAGCACTTGAGATCTCCTCGGCAGCAGCCGCGATTGCCGCCAATCGCACGTCCAGTCATACGCGTTGC
This sequence comes from Xanthobacteraceae bacterium, assembly GCA_030043175.1. The sequence continues at coordinate 3,502 of JASHYD010001124.1, forward strand.
GGCTGTAAAGCCGCATAGTGGGACCGTCTCGGCGGACGATCATCCGGTGGCCGTCATGTTTGATTTCATGAACCCAGTCGGTGCCGGCCGTCGGTTTTAACCGGAGGACCGGCTGGGCGGGGAAGATGAACCCGGCCGGAAGTCCCTGAATCTTCATGGCCTGGTCACCGCGCAATTCCTGGCTTTCTGGATAGTTCAGGCTTCTGTGCCGCGCCCGCGGTATCGGCCGCGAGGTAAGTACCTTCAAACCCGCTGAAAGGCCGCTGCGTTTTGGGTGCTCCCCGTCGATCGAAAAGGCTGGGCAGAGCGAAGCTGTGGCTACCGGTGAGCCCCGCGTGCAAAGCCAACGCGCCGTAGCCGGTGACATTCCTGGCGTCGGCCCGCCGATCAACTATCGTCGAGCTCCACGTGGTCCGCAGTACCCCTCCATAGCTGCCGTGACCTCAACGGTACTCGGGAGAATTTTCAAACTGGTGCATCGCAGACGTGTATTATTGGTGATTGCCTTGACCTTCTCATAGCGCCAACGTTAGCTTGTTAGCGGGTGCGCTATACTGATTGCTCGATGTAAGTTGCAGTTTCCTCAGGCTTGGTTGCCGACGTAGATTCGTCTCCGAGCTGCCAGCGGAACGTGCCGATGTCCTGTGAATTTAAAGGCAGCGTCAGTACCTACGGCGGGCGGGATTGAACATTCCATCTCAGTTTATTTTTGCGGACGCCTGCGAGGTTGGCGAACACCTTTGATTCGCCACCCGGCCCTAATGAGAGGAGCCCATCATGCGATCAATCTTCATCGCCGCGACCGCAACCATAACCCTATTCTCATCACCGGCGTTCACGCAGCAACCGAACCAAGGCGCAGCATCCACCCCGGATTTCTCGGGGATATGGTCCCACCCCTTCGTCCCCGGCTTCGAGCCGCCGGTATCAGGTCCGGGCCCAGTGGTCAACAGATCTCGCGCACGGCAAGTGCTCGGGGATGATGGTCGGCCCCTACCGGCAACCAGTAACCTGCTTGTTAGCAACGCCATCCAGTTAGTCGGTGATTACACCAATCCAATCTTAAAGCCCGAGGCGGCCGACGTGGTAAAGAAGCACGGTGAAATCTCTCTGAGCGGCACGGATTATCCGACCCCGAACAACCAGTGTTGGCCTGGAGGCGTGCCTTACATCTTTCGCAATTTTGGAATGCAAATGCTCCAACAAGCGGACAAGATCACCATACTTTACCCTGACTATGAATTTCGACAGGTACGGCTGAACCATCCTCATCCGACGTATGTAACGCCTTCCTGGAATGGGGATTCCGTTGGTTCTTATGAAGGTGATACGCTGATAATTGATACCGTCGGGATAAAAGTAGGACCGTTTGCCATGGTTGACGATTTTGGAACGCCGCATACCGCGGCTCTGCATGTGGTGGAACGTTATCGTTTGCTTGAATACGAATCTGCAAAAGAATATTGGGAACGGAATGCAAAAGAGAATTTCCGTATCCCAAATTCTGATATGGGTGCGGAAGTTGATCCTGCCTACATCGGCAAGGTGCTGCAGCTCGGATTTACGGTTGAGGATGAAGGCGTTTTCACCATGCCCTGGTCGGCGACTATCACGTATCGGCGCGGACTCAACGAACAGCAGGAATTCGTGTGTGACGAGAACAGGCGGGAATCCTGGCAATCGGTCAGGCAAGCACCTGAGGCGGCGAAGCCGGATTTCTAAGTGGCGATCAAAATCGACGATGTATAGAATTTTGCCCCGGTCCAGCAGGTAGCCGGCCTTCCTTCCCAGGATGGTGCGCCAAAGATTAAAAGTAACGCGCAGCCACCCGCGACGGAGAAGGAAAAGCGCGACGCGTTTTTCGCGTATTTTTCTTGCCTCGACGCTGCGGCTCGCGAGATGGACGACGGCAGATCGGATGCGTCCAAGATGCACTCGGCATCAAATCCCTGTGCCCTCGCAGTTTGCCCGTACGGTCGAACTTGAAGGGCGGAGCCTCAGTCCGGCGGCACGGCGGCTGTTTGAGGGCAAAGTGCGTGGCCGGATCTCGACCCGATCTTTTTGCTGCGCGTCTTACTCGGGGCTTATCGCTCGCAACATATTTCATGATTACAGATAAAATTCAACAACTTAGTATCCTACGATACGTAAGCGAAGCTAAGGCTGTCGAAATCCGCATAAAAAACAGGGCGCCCTCGATGCAAATAAGCCCGCAGGTAAACCCT
>JASHYD010001125.1 GCA_030043175.1 Xanthobacteraceae bacterium
CCTCGGCCCCGCGCTGCCGCATCATTGTCAGCGTTTTCACGCCATCCGGGATTCCGGCGGTCAAGATACGCTGCCAATAGGCTGCGGCTCTCCTCGTCGAACTCGGCAATAAGACCAATCAGCGCGGACAATTCGAGGGCATCGAGCGATGTGCCCTTGAGACGGCCGGCGACGATCGTGCCGGTCATCGCTCCAGAATCGTGATCAAGGGTCATCTCCAGGAAATTGGAGCGCACACGCGACACTTGGCCCGCACTTTTCTTCTCAAACGGCCAAGAGTAGGGGCGCATCCACGCCGGCAGCCATTCCTGCAGGCCCAGCAGGCTCAATCCCGTCACGCCAAGTGGAAGCGCAAGAAATACCTGTCCACGCACGCCCAAAAATGCGGCACTTGCAAGCGCCACCACGCCCCCCGCAGTTTTGCCGATCTTGATCAGATAGCGTGGATCGCTGCGGGCGAAGGATTTGAGCAGCCACACCACGATTACGAGCGCAAGGAGACCGATAAACAAGGTCGGCATGACTATTTCATCTGCTCCAGAAGCCGCATCGCACCTGTATTGCGCCGCGCCGAAAGATCGCTGAGCGCCTTCAGGCCGCCTGCCGCATAGGCCGCGACGGCGCGAAGCAGTTCCCGCAACTCATGGGCCGCGCCGGTGTTGAAGCGGCAATAGGCGCCCCGCGTCAATCGCGCGATGTTGCGGAATGTCCGCTCGACATCCGGATCATAGCCTTCCTGGAACACGAAGGCTGGAACACTCCGCAGTCCGAGCTCGCCCGCCTTGGCGCAGACTGTGTCCGCCCTCTCCTCCATCGCATCCCCCACATAGACGAGAGCCTGCACCTTGGCCTTTTCGGTTTCGCGGCACGCGTGGCTCAGCACTCTGCAAATTTGGGTTGCACCTTCACGGCAGTCGATCTGCGCCATCAATGCGGCAAGGGCCGCGGGCTCCGAGACCCAGCGCGAAGCCCGGCATTGGCCGATGCCGCGGAAAAAGACCAGTTGCACATCGAGTCCGCCAATCGCCTGCGCTTCCAGAAACATCTCGCCTTGAAGCTTGCAGGCCGCTTCCCAGGTGGGCTGCCGGCTCATGGTTGCGTCGAGCGCGAAGATCAAACGGCCGCGTGTCGATGGTTGGGCACGCTCGATCGTGTGCACGCGTTTAAGGAACGCATCGATCTCGGTACGAGAAGACGACCCGGTGCCCTTTGCGGCCGGCACCGGTGCGCGATCGTCCGGAGAGTTCGCCATGCCTGGGGACCTTTTTGCGAGTGCTTTTGCTTGCCAATGCCTTGTTGGTCGAGATCGGATTCGGCCCCCGGTGCAGGCTCCTATAAGGTGGCCGTCGCCTCGGTCCTGCGCAATGGGTGTCGCTTCCGCCATGGGCAAGCGCAGCAACTCTAACCCGGATTGAGCGCCAGCGAAATCCGGGACCGCCTGCCGCCAGACGCGAAATCCAACTGTTGTCCTGCCGTCAGCTCGGTCGGAAAAGCGTCGCTCTGCGGTACGTACGGTTGCCTCCACCAGGAGTCGGACCCCCGCGACAAGGTGCAACCTTCACTTGCTCAAACGCTTCGCCAACGACGTCAGCAGGGGGGCAACTACCGGGTCTCTTGCGAGGCATGTGTGCCGGCGAGGCTTCCGGCTACGCGGTATCATCAGACCTGCAGGCAAAGGCGATGTCGCTAATCCCATTGATCTTGCGTGAACTTTCGTCCGCCCTGGCAATTCCCCCGTTTGCGAATGAAGTGGGAAGATCGCAGCCGGATGTCTCGTCGATCAGCCGAGAAAAACCCGGGCATCCCCCGGGGGGCCGGAAAGCCGGTCGCCCGTCGAGCCAAATCCGCCGCCTCGCGGGCGACACCAACCCAGGATATTCCCTACCATGACACCACAATAAAAAGCCCGCGTCCCCGGGGCGGTGGCGCGGGCCAGTATGGGCTTGTGATCATCTCTATGATGATCGGGATTGATGGTGCGCCGTGTTGTTGGCGCGAATGAGGCGCAGCGCACGGCAAAAAGCCCCGCGCTGCATCCCTCGGGGAGCCGCGCGATCTTGCGTGAGTGGGCCGGCTGCACACCCGGCCTATGGCCAGCCACCTTGGCAAAAGAAGCCCGCGCACGAGTGGCAGCGCGGGCGAGTGAGCACTATGCACCATCCCTTGATGGATGATTGGCTCGATGTTGTGCGCGGTAGCGGGAGCTGTCCACTGGTCGCAGTGGCGCGTGCTCAGATGCCGCGCAGCACTTTACAGCGCCGACCCTGCCGCGGGGTGGCGACCCGCTGCCAAGCGAACCACGACGTCATTCGCACCGAAGCGGATGAGAGCCGATTGACCAGCGGGCCGCCGGTTTCGACGATTATCTTCTTCCTCGACGACATCATCTCCATTAGCACAAGAGCGATCGCTGCAATGTGTGCCGAGGTGCCGCGGCGGCGGCGAGTCACATGATCGTTGCGGATGCGAGCCGCGGCCGTCCGCATAATCAATCTTGAACCCTATCGCGCCATTGCTTAGCGACGAACGCGGCGGTGCTCGCATTCCTCCACCTGCTCAACAGCAGCGCAAAACCTAAAGCCGGCACACGACAAGGCAGCGGCTGCGCATGCGCAAGCCAAGCAGAGGTTGCCAGCAATGACAAACCGCGGGCATACGATAAAGATGTGAAGGTATAAAGGCAGAACCGCGCGGCGCATTCTGCCCTTGATGCCGATGCCCAACTCGATCAGCGGACGGCCGCGCTCGATGTTCGCGCGCAGCCACTGCAGGAAACTCGGCGCCGTTCACCACTGCATTGCCAAGAGGCTACAGCGGCCGCGCGCCGGGGCGACAAATCTGCGCAACTGAGAAGGCAGATGCACTCGCCAAGGACGCGCTGCAGCTCATGACTCTCGGTTGACATATCTCACGATGAATAGCGGCCACACGCCACCATCGCCGGTGGCGCGTGGCCGCATCAACAGTTGCCGCCGATATTTGGGTCAAGATCGCCAGCGCAACCATTTGATGACGCTGGCGATTTTCGTATGTCAGTTCGGCAGGCTAAAGGCGATGTACTCACCCGAATAGCTGCCACCGCTGACCGCCACGACGATGTACTGTTTGCCGTCCACCATGTACGTCATCGGGTTGCCGCTTTGAGGCGCCGGCATGAACACGGCGCCGACTTGCTGGCCGGTCGCCTTGTCGTAGGCCCGCAGCATGGCCCCGTGCGGGTGCTCGGGCGTCGTGGTCGCTATGGGATCGCCCATGACCACCAGGGTCTTGGTGATGGCTAATCCGACGCCCGAGGTTTGCGCCTGGCCGGTCTTGGCAATGTTGAGCCCCTTGAGTGCCGGGTGATTGCGCACCTGATCGGGGGTGTCGCCATGCGCCACCTGCCACTTGAGCTGGCCCTTATCGAGGTCGATCGCCGCAAGCAGGCCGTAGGGAGGCTTGACGATTGGCAGCCCCTCGACGTTCAGGCCGCCGAAGCCGCCCGGAGGAGGAGGTGCGTCGGCCGCCGCCGAATTGGTCCGCGCCAGGCGCGCCCGCGCTGCGGTCTGAGGCGCGCCAGCGGCGCAGCAATCGCCTGGCCCCAGCACCACCCGGAACTGCTGTCCGGCGACGCCCTGAACGTACCTGATGTCCGAGAATTCGTCGGGTGTCGCAACCAGCGACCGCACGCTGGGCGTATTGCCGGCCGGCATATAGGCGATGTGGGTTTCTGGATCGTACCCGAACCCTGGCCAGTTCGTTGCGGTGCCGGAAACGATGGCCCCGAGGGTTGCCTTGACATCGCCGAGGACGCCTGGCGCAAACGCCGACTCCACCACCTTGTATCGCTTGAGAACATCCAACCCCTTCTGCCGCAGCTCAGGCGTGAAGTCGATCACGTCGTCGGGCATCTTGAGGAAGTTGCGGGCATAGCGCAGCGAGTCGGGCGGGACGGGCTGCGTCGGCGACGTCTTTTCGCCCGGGACATCGGACTGCGGTACCGGCCTCTCTTCGATCGGCCATACCGGCTGGCCGGTCACGCGATCGAAGACATAGAGCCAGCCCTGCTTGGAAGCGACCGACACCGCTTTGACGGCACGACCGTTGACGTTGATGTCGGAAAGGATCGGCGCCGACGTCATGTCCCAGTTCCAGATCGGATGATGGACAAACTGGAAGTGCCATTTGCGCACGCCGGTTTTCAGATCGACCGCCACCAGGCTTTCGGCGAACAGATTGGTGCCAGGCCGATGGCCGCCGTAAAAGTCCGATGTCGGCGTCTCAACCGGGATGTAGACGAGGCCGAGCTCTTCATCGACCGTCATGTGGGCCCAGACTCCGGTGTTGCCGTTGTCCCGCCAGGAACCGTTTTCCCACGTCTCGTTGCCGAACTCGCCGGGGCGGGGAATCGTGTCGAAGCGCCACAGCTGCTTGCCGGTCCGCACGTCGAAGGCGCGCACCACGCCTTTGGTGTTGTTGTGCGTCGGCACGGTCGCCCCCTCGCGCATGGAGGAGCCCACAATCACCACGTCGCCGGTCACGGTCGGTGCGGCGTGGATGCCGATCTCGCCGCCCTCCAGGTCGATCTGCTCGTTATCGCCCTTCACGACGCCGACCTTGATGTCGAGGATGCCGTTGTCGCCGAAGGTGGGGACCAGAGCGCCGGTCTTGGCGTTCAGCTCAACCAGGCGATAGCCGGTGGTGACATAGATGACGCGCTCGTCCCCGCGACCGTCGGTCCAGTAGGAAACGCCGCGACCCGACAATTGCCGCGCGGAGACCTCGGCGCGATGGCCTTCACGCAGGCTGTGCGACCAGATCAGTTCGCCGGTCTTGCCGTCGAGCGCGACGACAGAGCGCCGCGTGCCGGCTGTCGTATAGAGCACGCCTTTGACCATGATCGGCGTGCCCTCGAGCTTGTATTCCGGATAGGGACCGAAGGCGTCGGTCTTGAACCGCCACGCCACCTGCAGGTTATTGAAGTTCGATGCGTTGATCTGGTCGAGCGGCGAGTACCTGGTGAATTTCACGTCAGCGCCGTTGGTCGGCCATTCGCCATTCTTGGTCGAAGGCTGCCCCTGCGTGGCGAATTGCGGCGGTACCGGCGTCCCGACAAACGTCTGGGCGGAGACCTGCGGGACAACGCATATGAGCCCGCCGGCAGCCAACACCAGCGCGGACACGGATTGAAGAAATTTTCGCGGCATCGTTTCGCTCCCAGATTTGCGAGTTTTTCGCTGACGCACAGAGCTTTTTAAAAGACGGCGTCACGACTATAGGGCAAAACCTGTCGCGCTCCAATGTATGTTCCGCCCGGCCTCGTTGCCCTCGCGACCCCCGCGCCTTGGGCCGTCAAGGCCGCGCCGTTGATGTCGGCACGCACAACACGTGCGACCCGACACGCCGCGGATAAAGGCCGACGCTAAGCGCCAGCGGACAGGAATGGCCGGTCGAACGAGTTTATTCTAGGCCGCTTGCGTCTTGCCGGACCGGTGCGCCTTCTGGCGACAACCTGAAGAGCAATAAAGTGCATCGCGTCGGGCAGACTGAAACGATGCGCCGCAAACGGCACACGCGCGAAGCTTTATCCGGCGATGGCGCCGACGGTCGCGCATGTAGCAATTTTGGCAAAGGCTGCGGGCGTATATGCCCGGCTCTCCGCATTCGACGCAAAGGAGCGGGCCTGCGCTGCCATCAATAGACGCGAGGGTACGGCGCCGACGGTCCCGCGTGTAGCAACTTAGGCAAAGGCCGCGAGCGTATATGCCTACCTCTCGGCATTCGACGCAAACGCGTCGGCCTGCGTCGTCGTGGGTAAGCGTGGGTGTTTCACGCACCCCTCGTGCACCCATAACCGGCGAGCTCTGTCCATGTGTCACAGATGATCGTTGTCCGTCTGTCACAGATAGTCGTTGTTCGTTTGTCACAGGTGATCTTTGTCCATTTGTGACAGCCCCATCCGAACGTCTGTGATGGTAGTCGCGCATATAGCAAGCCCGACACACCCCGTGGACGAAATTCGCACTAACTCCGCCGCACCTCGGACATTCTGTGACAGCCGCAGCAGAGCGTCTTTGATGGTAGTCGCGCATATAGCAAGGCCGACACACCCCCTGAATGAAATTGGCAGTATCTCTGCCACACCTTGGACATTCAGCCATTCGGATCCCCCTCCTGTGCCTCTCCAGCACGCCACCGCAGGCAAAGCTTGGGCTGGATAAGCTTTGCGTTTTCCCTCCTCCAGCGGCCCCGGCACAAGCGAGTTCGGAGCCGACGCGCGACCACCGGTTGATATGCAACCGGATAACCGCACTTTAACATATATTAACAGCTTATCTAATCTTGACGCAACTCTTATGTCAAAAAAGGCGAATCTTTTCGACTTCCCTGAACCTAGGTTGCAGTCATTTAATCAATATATACGAAGCACTTAGCAGCGGAACCGAATGTGCTTCGGACGACCATAGCGCACCTAACTGCGTGATTTTTCTGCAACACTAACGGAAAATAAAATATACCCTCAAGAAAAAGCTATTGATAGATAGTTCTGTTGGCATTAATTTTAGATGAATTGGTTACATATCTATATATATGTCGAACAAATATATAGATATCGATCCGTTCCACGGGGACCAGTCATGGGGAGGGTGCTATGAGATCAATGAAACGCGTTCTATTAGGGTCGGCGGCGGGTATTTTTACTGCGGCCGGCGCGCAAGCGGCCGATTTGCCGACGAAGGCCCAGCCAGTTGAATATGTGAAGGCCTGCAGCCTCTACGGGGCGGGCTTCTGGTATGTCCCGGGCACCGACACCTGCATCAAGATCGGCGCCTTCGCGAGACTGCAGGTGGGCTACGGCGCTGGCGGCGGCGGCGGATTTGTTGGCGGCAGCCCCGTCGCCCCGGGCACAGGCGATTTCGGCGGCGCGCTCGATCGCACCACGAATATGTTCAACTTCCAGACGCGTGGCGCGGTCAGCTTCGACATGCGCCAGCAGACCGAATACGGCACCCTGCGTTCCTACATCGACGTCGGCGCGTTCGTTCAGTCTAACCCGGGCGGTTACGGCGGCGGCGCCACCACCGCGCCTCTTGGCCCCACCCAGGCCTACGGCAGCACGACGGTGTACATGGACCGCGCCTTCCTGCAGTTCGCCGGCTTCACGGCGGGCCGCATCCGCTCGTTCTTCGACATGGTCAACCCGGGCGCTTATTCGATCTCCACCCAGCGCTTCAGCGGCGACACCGGGGCCGTCGGCATCACGGGCATTGCCTACACGTGGCAATTGGGCGGTGGCCTGTCGGCGAGCTTCTCGCTTGAGGATGGCGGCTTTGGCACCGGCGGCCGCGGCCGCTCCACCGTCAACCTCGCCGGCGGAAGCGGTCCGATCGGTCAAAGCGACGTGACCTCCGCATTCGGGCTCGACACAGTCTGGCCGGACAACAAGGGCCAGCAGTTCTTTGACCCCGTCTTCAACCTGCGCCTCGATCAGAACTGGGGGTTTGTCGGCGCCTCGTTCGCGCTGCATGACGCCAGCGGCGGCTATTACGGCTCCTCTTACAACTGCAATACGGCTAGCCCGGTCGGACTGGGAGGAGCACAGACAGGACTGTGCGGCCCGAATAACGTGTCGCCGTCCTCATCTGCGCCCTACTTCCCGGCGAACACCCCGGTGGCACCCAACGGCAATGCGTTAAGCGGTCATCCGGCCGACAAATATGGGTGGGCCTCGTCCGTGGGGTTCACTCTGGTCAACGCCCTTGGTCTGCCGGGCGACAGCCTGGGCGCACAGGCTGTCTACAGCGAGGGCGCCATCGGCTACAACACAACCAATTGGGGTCCCTACGCAATCTATGGTTCCGGCAACACTATGGGGATGAGCTATCTGGTCGATGGCATCTTCAACACCAATACCCCAGTTTATCTCACGCATAACTGGAGCGCGGTCGCCTACTACGAGCATGTGTGGACTCCGCAATGGAGGACGTCGCTTTACGGTGGCGCATTGGGAACTGACTTTGGCAGTGGCGCAATCGCTCAGATCTGCGGCGTCCCGAATATGCCCGTCGGGTTCAGCGGTGGCCTAAATGCCGTGTTCATGAATGCCAACACTTCGGGTTTTGCCACCAACCCCGCCAACCCAGGAAGCCAGTTCAAAGGCAATGTGTCGAACTGCAATCCCAATTCCAGCTGGACGCAATTGGGCACCCGGACCATGTGGAATCCGGTGCCGGATCTCGATATCGGCGTCGATTTCTCTTGGGTTCATCTCAATACGGCTTTCGCCGGCACGGCCAGTCTGAATGCATTTGGCACGCCCTTCCAACAGAACGCCACGGGCCGGCCGGGCGGCCTTTACACGATCGAGAACCAGGATGTTTTAAGCTTCATGTTCCGCATCCAGCGCAACTTCCTGTACTGATCTCGCACTCCCAAAGCGGGACAGACCTCCGGCAGAAATGCCGGGGGTCGTTTTATCCACCTTCCGTGCCCCGACGATCAACGTGAGCTCGGCTTTCCGGGTCGTGCGCTACGCGTGCGAGGAACTGCTCTAGCGCTGCGATGCAAGCGCCATCGCGATAGACGCGATGCTTGTTGGCCGCCATATCGGCCCTGATCTGGGCGTACCAGGCGCGGTCACAGGCAAGCCGCGCGGCGGTCGCCACGTAGGTGTCGATCGTGCCGGCGATCGTCTCGGTCACGCCCATCATCGTCAGGATGGCCGAGCTGTGACGGCCGCGCATCAGGGCGCCGGCGAGGGTTACGATGGGCAGATCGTGCGGAAGGCTTTCCAGCGTTGAGTTGCAGCCCGACCATCCGATGCTGTCGAGAATGATGTCACAGCAGCCCATCGCAGCGGAGAAATTCTCGAAGTCGAGGCGCGGCAGCAGCGTGCAGTAGTCGCTGGCGGACAAATCATGCATCGCAAAGGCGTGTTCGAGCGGTTCGAGAAAGAGCTCCGCGATGCGCGCGGCACCGTGATGGCGGATGAAGATGAATTGGCAGTCACCAAGCTCGCGGGCAATCCGAGGAAACACAGCGTCGTATTGCGGCAGGTACTTGAATAGAGATTGACCACACCAGAACCGCGTCCCGCTCATCCGCAGGCCAAGCCCAAGCTCTCGGCGATCGCTCGAGCGGTCGGATGTCAGCGGCGGCTCGTAGTAGATCGACAGGTTTGGCAGCCGCACCAGGCGCTCGGTGTAGTGATGCTGAGCATCAGGCGGCTCCATCAGGTCGCTGCTAAGAAAGTAGTCAAGGGTCGCAAATCCACTGGTGTCGGGATGACCCCAGGAGGTGCACTGCACGCGCGCCAGCCGCTGGGCGGCGAGCTGGGCCGAGATGGTGTCCATGCCGACTTCCGGATAGATCAGGACGTGAGGTGCATCGGCGATGATGGTCTGCCGCCACGCCTCAACCGACGGGGCGTTGCGCACGAAGCGCTCACATAACCGTTCGGCCATTTTCGTTTCCGCGTCCACTTGCGCGCCCGTGTCGTAGCCGAAGACGCGGAAGCGACGTCGGTCGAGGCGGCTGATCCAGCCTTTGATCGGGATCTTCCAGTTGGAATGGCTGCGAAAGAAGCCGCTGACGATGCCGATCCTGACGCGTTCTCCCGGTTGCGCCGGTGGCGGTAACGCAACAGGCGGATAGCGCGCCGCCATGACGTTGCAGATCATCGCTCCATAGATGGACTGCAAGTCACGATCGTTCTCGCCTTGATAGGCGAGAAAAAACGGTTGGCGGGCTCCGACCGCGTCCGCGAATGCGGCTGGGGCTCGCTCGACGTCGTGGCGCAACGCATCGAGACGTTGCGCGTAGTCGTGGCGCCGACCCGCAATCTCCAGCTCGTTCATGTAAAGTATCCGCAGCGCTGACATGCAGCGGCCGAACTCGACTTTGGCGTCATCTGGACGAACGGCGAGGGCCTCCGCGTAGCAGGCGG
>JASHYD010001126.1 GCA_030043175.1 Xanthobacteraceae bacterium
GAGCAGGTCGGGCGCGTCATTCTGTGCTCCGGCAAGGTGTATTTCGATCTCTATGAGGAGCGCGAAAAACGCGGGATCCAGGACATATACCTGTTGCGCGTCGAGCAGCTCTATCCGTTCCCCATGAAGGCCCTGGTCCAGGAACTCGGCCGATTCAAAGAGGCCGAGGTCGTCTGGTGCCAGGAAGAGCCGCGCAATATGGGTGCTTGGCATTTTATCGAGCCCTACCTGGTGTGGGTGCTCAACCAGGTTGGTGGGGCATGCGCGAGACCACGTTATGTCGGCCGGCCTTCCGCGGCCGCGACCGCAACCGGGCTGATGACCAAACACCTCGCGCAGCTGCGGGCCCTTCTCGACGATGCGCTAAGTGAGGGATGACGTGCATTCCAGTCCCGTCCTATCTCCAGGGCCTCGAGAGGCCGTGCAATCGTACATGGGCGGGTCCGCGCCGTGCGCTCTCTCGCCGTGCACCCGAGTGGGGGCTGCGGTCGTTTCGCTTTCGCGCCCATGTGGAGCCGCTGCGCTGCCGGCAACGTCACTTGACCAGGAATCGTCATCATGACCGAAATTCGAGTTCCCGTGCTTGGTGAATCGGTAACCGAGGCCACCATCGGGAAATGGTTCAAACGGCGTGGCGATCTCGTGGCTGCCGACGAAGCGCTGGTCGAGCTGGAGACCGACAAGGTGACGATCGAGGTGCCGGCGCCGGCGGCTGGCATTCTATCGGAGATCGTTGCCAAGGACGGCGAGACGGTTGCGGTCGGAGCACTGCTCGGACAAATCAACCCGAGCGACGGCGCCCAAACAGGCGGCCAAGCCCTCGGATTCAAACCCGCAGAGCCTGCGAAAGCCGCCGCTCCCCCGAAAGCGGCTCCTGCTCCGCCGCCCCAAGCCGCTCCGCCGCCCCAAGCCGCTCCGCCGCCCCAGGCTGCGAAGGCGGGCGCTGCGATGTCGCTTGCTCCCTCGGTGCGCCGCCTGAGCGAAGAATCAGGCATCGCGCCCGAATCGGTCCGAGGGACGGGCCCGGATGGCCGCGTCACCAAAGGGGATATGTTGGCCGCCATCGAACGTGCCGCGGCAGCGCCGACCATGATTGCTCAGCCGGCTCAGGCCGTTCAGGTGCGTGTTCCGTCACCCGTCGATGACGCCGGGCGCGAAGAGCGCGTGCGAATGACGAGGCTGCGGCAGACGATTGCGCGGCGTCTCAAGGACGCCCAAAATACCGCCGCCATGCTGACGACCTTCAACGAGGTCGACATGAGCGCGGTGATGGCGCTGCGCAACCATTACAGGGATTTGTTCGAGAAGAAGCACGGCGTGAAGCTCGGCTTCATGGGTTTCTTCGTGCGCGCCTGCGTTCAGGCGCTCAAGGAAATTCCCTCCGTCAATGCCGAGATCGACGGCGCCGACATCATCTACAAGAATTACTACCACATCGGCATTGCGGTCGGCACCGAGAGAGGCCTCGTGGTGCCGGTGGTGCGCGATTGCGACGCAAAGTCGCTCGGCGACATCGAGAAGGAGATTGCCGGCTACGGACGGCGGGCGCGCGATGGTCAGCTCAAGATCGAGGAGATGCAAGGCGGCACCTTCACCATTACCAATGGCGGGATCTACGGCTCGCTGATGTCGACCCCGATTCTCAACGCGCCGCAGTCCGGCATTCTTGGCATGCACAAGATCGAGGAGCGGCCGGTGGTCGCGGCCGGCAAAATCGAGGCGCGGCCAATGATGTACCTCGCGCTCTCCTACGACCACCGGATTGTCGATGGGCGCGAGGCGGTGACGTTCCTGGTGCGGGTGAAGGAATGCCTGGAGGACCCGGCGCGGTTGGTGCTGGACTTGTGACCGTTTGATGCCTTCTCGTGCGGTCGTCGACAGCCCGAAGCCGGCGAGGAGTCGCACAAACTCAAGCAGACGAACGATGGGTTGGTTTGCCGGGCCTCATCGCGGCATCGGCCGCCGTCGCGATCGGACCGGTTTCCAGAACCCCGCCATCCAACCAGATATGACCCAATACGTGAGGCCCGCGAGAAAGCCTGCGGCTATGAGAATTCTAGGCTCGGCGAACAACCGATATTGGTCGCGGAGGTGCTGCGTCATCGCCGAGCCGAGCCAGGCTGAAAGCCCGCCATTGGCGGCGTGAAACAGGCAAGAGCGGATTGCCAGCGCTTCTGAAATCAGTAGGCCGATCGCAGCCGGAACGAGCATATAGAACGCTGATATTGAAAGCAGCTCTAAGTAATCCTGTTGGGTTTGCGGATCGGCGTCGAGCACTGCGAACAGCGCATTCCGGCGCGCGATGATGATGACGCCCGTCGCCGCGACAAGCGCCGCCGCGGCCCCAAGCGGAACGAGGATGACGCGCAGAAGGAGTCGGATCAGGACGGGCATGCGGCTTGTCAAGGATTGCCAGGGTCATTCCGTCATCGCCATGGCGCGCAGCGCCATGCGCTCGCGCGCGGAAAGCCTTTCGGTCGCGCTCTTGAGCTGGCCGCAGGCCGCAAGGATGTCGCGCCCGCGCGGGGTGCGAACCGGCGCCGAATACCCGGCGTTAAATACGACTTCGGAAAACTTTTCTATCGTCTCCCAATCCGAACATTCATACCGGGTGCCGGGCCAGGGATTGAACGGTATGAGGTTGATCTTGGCCGGGATGCCGGCAAGCAGCCGCACCAGGGCTTTGGCGTCGGGAAGGGAATCGTTAATGCCCTTGAGCATCACGTATTCGAAGGTGATGCGCTTTGCATTGGTCAGGCCTGGATAGTTGCGGCACGCATCCAGCAGCGTTTCGATCGGATATTTGCGGTTGAGCGGCACCAGCTCGTTGCGCAGGTCGTTGCGCACGGCATGCAGCGAAACCGCCAGCATGACACCGATCTCTTCGCCGGTCCGACTGATGTTGGGGACCACACCCGATGTCGAGACGGTGATCTTGCGCTTGGAGATGGCAAGGCCTTCGTTGTCGGCGACGACCAGGAGCGCGTCGCGCACGGCTTCGAAATTATAAAGCGGTTCGCCCATTCCCATCATGACGATGTTGGTGACGAGTCGCCCGCCATCCGTCGGGACGCTCGCGCCTTCGGGCTGACGTCCACCCGGCCAATCACCGAGACGATCGCGGGCGACCATGATCTGGCCGACGATCTCGCCTGCTGTGAGATTGCGCACCAAACGCTGGGTCCCGGTATGGCAGAAGCTGCAATTGAGCGTGCAGCCGACCTGGCTCGAAACGCACAATGTCCCGCGCCCGGTTTCCGGAATGTAGACGCACTCCACTTCATGCGGCAGCTCATTCGGATTTTCTCCCGGCAACCGCAGCAGCCATTTTCGCGTGCCGTCGCGCGAAACCTGTTCGGCGGTCACGGCGGGCCTTGCGAGGGTAAACCTGTTTTCAAGCTCGACGCGCAGCTCCTTGGAGATGCTGGTCATCACGTCAAACGAGGCCGCCCCGCGCACATAGAGCCAGTGCCAGACTTGCCGGACGCGCATCTTGCATTGCCCCGGCGGCACGCCAAGCTCCATGAACGCCGCCGCGAGCTCAGCGCGCGAGCGCCCTACCAGCGAAGGCCGGTCCGGATCCACATAGCGCTCCAGCGGCTTCTTCTCGACAAATTCGGCGATGACTGCGGCTCCAGATTCAAGGTTAGTGTTCATGACGTCCTGTGCCGCAAGGGTAGCGCCGAATAACGGAGCGGACTCCCCTCATGTTGAAGCACGTAGCACTTGGCCGAAATGGTGATCCGGGGCTGGTCCCGGACCGATTGCTTTCGCTCGGTTAACATGCGGGGTCGCCAGGCCGAGCGCAAGACGACGCCGTTTAAGTGATTCAAAGCGATCGAAGTCCGCCTCAGGTGGCGAGCAGATGAGCTGCCAGGGCGGAAGCGGGGGAGGTCGCCAGCGTGGTCCAAATCAACAATTCATCGGCATTCCTGCGCGATCTTATCGAGCGCCGAGGAGAGGCCCTTGAGAGAATAAACGTCGGTGCTGATGGTCCCCTTGGTGGAGGTGCCTTTGACCGTAAGATTCTGGCCTTTGCGCATGGTTTCGACCAGCTTGGGCTCCTCGGCGGCATTCTTCACCCAGCCGCCGTCTCCCTGAGTATACATCGCATAGCCCCCGCCGGCGACTTCAATGTTGGCGTCGCTATTGGGCCTGAGCCCATAACCGAAGATCACCGAGACCTCGTCCCTCACCTTTTCGGCTGGCCGGGTCGAAACGAACATGTAGGCCGGATCGCGCGGCCTGT
>JASHYD010001127.1 GCA_030043175.1 Xanthobacteraceae bacterium
GCCATGGTTGTCGTTAGTGAGCGTCAGTTCGGTAAGCCGATTTCTCACACGTTGGCGGAGCAGTGTGAGTGCGGAGAAGCACGGTGGCTATAATGGTTATGCGCTTGACTGGCCATCAGGGATCGGCGTGATATCCGTCCTCGGCGATTGAAGGCCGCGCCCAGGGCTTCTTCAATGAGTTGCCGCCTGTCGGCTTGCGGTGGTCAGCGGTTCCAACATGTTGAGCCTGCGCGCAAGATGCTGCTCGGCCACATAACGAAAGGGCGTGCGACTCCACCACACAACGACCCATTTGCTCGTACCGCATGGTCGTTATCAGAGTTACGTTGTAACCGCACTTAGTGAATCGGCTGATTGATCCTGTTTAGGTTTTATCCCATTGGCGGTTGAGGCGGTCGCTCTCATCTGATTGCCGTTTGAATTCCCGATAGCCGCGGTGCAGGTCGGTGATAACCACGCAACCAGACGCTATCGCACCGCCCAAGCAGAATCCCGTGACAAATTCGCTCCCGACCTGGAATCGAGCCAACAGAATGATGGTAATCGACGCCGGAGCGTAGAATAGGGCAAAAATAAACGAGGGCGTAAGCCATTCCCACATGTAGTCGGCGAACATCCGCTTGAGGGATGGTAGTTCCGGACGCATTGTTTTGAGGGCTCTCCCTTTCGCTCGGCGCGCGCAATGGCTGTTTCGAACCCCACCAGAAAGGCGAGCCGGCTCGGTGTGCATGTGCCCAGGAGCTCAGGGTGGTATCCCGCGCGATCACTAACGCGGGCCAATTTGCCGCCGTTCCCGGCCGGATGAGAACAGCGTTAACGCGGCTAAGAGGGTCAAGTTCGCCGACACCGGAAATCCATCGCGTCGTCATGGAAGAGCGCACTTTCCTGCGCCGAAAGCGCCACGTTCAGTCGGCTCGCCAACCTTTGCCCAAAAAAAACTGGCCTTTTGCGCTTGAACCTAAACTCAACGATTTAGGGTCAACTCGCAGCAACAAAAAGGCCCCGTTTGGCAGGGCCGAGCCTGTGATCGGCTCAGGCTCCTGTGAGGAGGAGGGAACCGATCAGGGACAGTGCACATTTTTTTTAGAAAGTGGTCCCGATCGGCTGGGTCAGGCGCGAGATGGCCTTCCGACCGAAGCCAAGTAGAGCCAAACTGATTTCATTAACCTGTCGAACGATTTATTGAGGCTTTCCAAGCCACTCAAAACTCCGATAGAGGAGCGGCGCCGGGTGGGCTCTGGGCGCAAGCTCATTTAATGCATGACGATACCGATCCACTTTAGCCGATGGTCGATGGCATCTCGGCCCACGCGCCTCCCTTTACGGGTGCCGCTTCAGGGGCCGTTGCATGTATCGACCGCGGGCCGGTCCAACAATGTTTCCGTCATGATACACGAGAGCGCCGCGCAGGAAGGTGCTCTTCACTCGTCCAGTGAGCTCCTGGCCCTCGAATGGCGAATATCCTTGCTTCGATTCTGACTCGGCGGCGCGAACCACGAAGCTGTCGCGCGCGTCGACGAGAACAATGTCGGCATCAAAGCCGGGGGCGATGTCGCCTTTTGTGAGCAGACCGAAGCGCTGGGCCGGCCTGAAGCTCAACAGCTCGGCCATGTGGTTGTACGACATGCCGCGCTTGCTGCCTTCGCTCAGCACTCCGGAGAGCAGGTATTCGGTGCCGCCAAAGCCCGATTTGGCGAGCCATATATTGGTGGGGTCGGCCGGCGACCATTTTTGCTCACTGGAACAGCAGGCATGGTCGCTGACGATCCAGTCGATTTTGCGGTCGAGCAACGCTTCCCATAGCGCCTCGACATCTTCGCGGGGCCGGATCGGGGGGTTGACCTTAGCATGGACCGCGCATTCGCAATCGGTATCCAGCAAAAGGTGTCCCACCGTTACCTCCCGGCGGAACGCAATGTGCGGAAAGACCTGCTGCATGGTCCATGCGGCATCCACCGCCTTGCGCGAGCTCAGATGCAGCAGATTGATGTTGAGGCAATCGGTTTCATTGGCCAGATAGGATGCAATCCAAATCGCCAGACCCTCGGCATGCGGGGGGCGGGCGGCACTGTAGGCGGCGAGCCCGGTCAGCTTGCCCTCGTGCTCGACGATCCTGGTGTAGGCGGTGAGAATGTCCGCAAGCTCGCAGTGAAGGCTGACGCTGATGTAGTCGGCGAGTTCGGGATGCTCGGCCATCAATCGGCGGGCGGCGCGCATAATGAATTCGAAATGAGCGATGTCGTATCGCTCCTGCGGCCCGATCATCAGGAACTCGTTCTGGTTGCTCGATCGACCGTGCAGCCCATGCCCGCCATAGAACATGAAAATCTTGAAGGAGGTGATGCCATGGTCGAGGGCGAGGTGCTCCATCTCGTCGATATGCGCCGCCTCGATCGGGGCGATGTGATAGCTATAGTCGACCCAAAATCGTCCGTCGGATTGCTTGAGTACTTCTGGCATGAAGTCGCGATAGGGGCCGCCCCTGTTGAGATAATATTGACCGGTACGGATGTAGTTGAGGCTCGACGTGACGCCACCCATTGCCGCCGCTTTGCTCTCCGACACGGCGTCCTGAGCCAGCGGCTGATAGATGCCAATATGCATGTGGGCGTCGACGCAGCCGGGAAACGCCAAAAAATTCTTGGCGTCGAACACCTCCGTGGCAAGCGCTGCCTGGATGTCCGGCGCGAGGCGAGCGATCCGCCCATCGGCGATGGCGATATCGAGGCAATCCACCGACGTCTTGTTGGGACGCACGACGCGGGCATTCTTGATTACGAGATCAAATGATTTGTCCATGTCTCACCTGGTCAGTCTCACCTGGTCACATTCCGAGGTAAGCCCGTTTGAGGTCAGGGTCGTTTCGCAGGTCGGCGGCGCTTCCCTTTAGCACGAAGATACCGTTGTCGAGCACATAGGCACGTCGCGCCACTTGGAGGCTGTGCACCACGTTCTGCTCGGCTAGTAGGAGGGCGATCCCTTGTGCGTTGATGGCCTTGATCAGCGCGAACAATTCCTCGACCAGCAGCGGTGACAGTCCAAGCGACGGCTCATCGAGGATCAGGAGCCTGGGCTCGGCCATCAATCCACGCCCGATCGCCAGCATCTGCTGTTCCCCGCCAGACAGCGTGCCGGCGCACTGAGCCTGTCGTTGCGCCAATCGCGGGAAGATCGAGAATACCCGCCGCCGGTTGTCGTCGCGACGCTCACGGCCATGGCGATAGGCGCCGAGATCGAGATTCTCGCGAACCGTCATATTGGGGAATATGCGCCGGCCCTCCGGCACGTGGATGAGGCCGCGTGCGACAATCGCCGCAGCCCGCTCGCGTTCGATGGCGCCGTCATCAAATCGGATCGAGCCGGCCCATGGCCGCAACACACCGGAGATGGCCCGGTTGAGCGTCGACTTTCCGGCGCCATTCGAGCCCAGCACCGCGACGATCTCGCCTTGTCCGACGGTGAGATCGACGCCGCGCAGGATTTCGGTCGCGCCATAGCCCGCCCGCAGGCCGCTCACCGCGAGGAGAGGATCAGGCATGGCCGGCTCCCATCATCCGGGCCGCCGCGCCGTGGCCGAGATACGCCTCTACGACAAGCGGGTTGGCCACGATCGCTGCGGGCGGACCATCAGCAATGACGCGTCCCTCGGACAGCACGAACACGCGTTCCGCGAGATGCATGACCGCCTGCATGATGTGCTCGATCATGATGATGGTGACGCCGCGAGCGCGAATGGCGCGAATGACCGGCACCATGTCGCGGATCTCGGACGGATTAAGTCCGGCCAGCACCTCGTCGAGCAGCAGCAGTCGCGGCCCGATCGCCAGGGCGCGCGCCAGCTCGAGTCGCTTGCGGCCGGCGACCGTCAATGCTGCCGCCGGCAGGTCGGTGAGGTCGCCCAGTCCGACCTCATACGCGATATCGTTGGCGGCGGCGAGCGCGTCCGCCCGAGCCGGCCGCCACAGATGGGCGCCGACGGCGATGTTCTCGCGCACCGTCAGGCCCATAAACGGCTGTGCGATCTGGAAGGTGCGCGCGATTCCGCGGCGAGCAAGTCGGTAGGGCCGCTCGCCCGTGATTCTGACGCCGTCGTAGATGATGAGGCCCGTGCTCAAGGGCAGGTAGCCGGCAATAATCGAAAACAGCGTGGTCTTGCCGGCGCCGTTCGGCCCGATGAGCGCCGTAATGCGTCCATGCTCGGCTACGAACGACGCGCAGTCGAGCGCCAGCAGTCCGCCGAAACGCTTCGACACCCGCTCGACGCGCAGCAGGGGCTCAACCACGGCGGCGCCCCAGCGGTTTCGGCATAGCGGTGGTGGCCGCCAGGACGCGCTGGCGCAGATCGGACAGAATCCCGGCGACGCCGCGCGGCGCCACAGCAACGAAGAGAATGAGTATGCATCCGTAGATCACGAGATCGAGGCCGGGGGCATCCCCGGTCGCGAGCTTGGCGAATTCTGAAAGTGTTTTGACGACGAGCGCACCTGACAGCGGACCGAACACCGTGCCCACGCCTCCGATGATAGGAGCGAGCAATGCCTCGATCGAAATCCATGGACCATAGGCGATGCCGGCGTCGACGAACAGAAAGTACTGCGCATAGAAGCCGCCGCCGCTCGCAGTGATGGCGGCGGAGATCGTTATTGCCGCGAGCTTGACGATGGTCGGGTTCACGCCGAGCGCCTGCGCGGCATCTTCATTTTCTCGCACGGCGACCAGATAGGCGCCAAAGCGGCTGTCTTCGATGATCCGCATGAGCACCAGCGAGACGCCGACGAGACTGAGGATGATCCAGTAGAACGGCGCCCGGCTCTGAAATTGAAATGCTTCGGGACGCAAATCGAGCTTGATGAGCGTGCCGACGCCGGCTCCAGTGACAGGAGCGACGCTCGCAATGATGCGCAGCACCTCGGCAAATGCCAGAGTGACCAGCGCAAAGTATGACCCCTTCAGCCCGGAGCGGAAGCTCAGTGCGCCGATCAACGCCCCGACCACTGCGCCGGCCGTGACGCCGATACAAAAGCCCAGCCAGGCGTTGATGCCGTA